>CANJVS010000005.1 GCA_947477755.1 Verrucomicrobiaceae bacterium
AGCGCACGGCGACTTCCCGCTGCATGGCGGCCAGAGCGCTGCTGGCGATGCGTCGCCTGCGCCCGGCATTGCGATATGGCGCAAGCACGCGATCGATCTGGGCAGGGCTGATGGCGGCAAGCCGTCCGATCTGCTCGCCGCTTAGCGTGCCATGGTGCTTTTGCCAGGAGGCCAGCCAGATGCGTAGCATCTCTCCGGCCATGCGTTTGCCACAAGGCTGTCCTGCGACCAACCACACAGATTTGAGCACGGTGATATCCTCGCTGCCATAGGTGCTGCGAGCTCCCTTCGCGGCACCGGTGGCACCACGTCGTCGCTGCCCGCGCAGCACTTTGATCACGTGTTTGCGCTCCAGTCCGCTGCTCCGGCAATACTCGTCACGCCTGCTTGCCCGTGCGGCGGGCATACCGCCCGCGCATCACGCGGGTGTAGTCTTCAAGGCTTTCTTTCATCAAGCATGGCTCCATTGGCCATGGTGTCGCCTTTTGTGAGGCATCGACTTGATCCTGCTGCCCCGGCCTCTCCCCCTACGGTGTCCTTTTCAATGAGGCACTGCGCTGGGGTATATATTCATAACTTGCATCTAGAATGGAACGAAATATGCTTAGCGTTGTGATAAACCTCCAATGAGAAAACTTGCCCTTAACATCATCTCAATCAATCCACAAAATGTGTCGATATTGGTATTGGCTGTAGCTTCAGGAGTGTGGTTTGTAGTCTGGGCTGTGTTGTTGACAGATATTGCGAAGCATCCGCGCTCAATGCTCTGGAAATTTGCTTGGGCTCTTCTATCCGCAATCCCTGTTGTCGGGGGGGTGTTTTATGCCACAAATGAGCTGTTGTGCTCCGATTGGAGTGCAGCCTTTCACTGGCGGAATCATGAATCAAAGGCAAAAAAAAACAGGTAATTTACTATTTACTTTTATGCCCTGCTTGCGATGGTTGCTCAACTAATCTCATGACTTCGTACAAAATTGCAAAGCAAGTCCATTTTTTTCGGCTTTTTCTATGGGCATTACTAGTGTCATCACTATCGGCTAGCGCTCAGGTGACTGTTCAAGATGGTGATTATAATTACCGCAATGGCGCTTATCGTGGCATTACTGATGACATCATTAATCGCTCGGTGGCTGCTGTTGACTATGCCGGAGATACCGCTCAAGCAGCGGGGGATTTTCTGAATAAAACTATGAATTTTGGCGCATGGCGTTCAGATAATGACGCCTATGCGGCACTCTCTGGTGGAGTGCATTCTCAATTTTACCGTCCAGGTAGCATCAATGGAAGCAGTGTTTCACTCCTTGCTGCAGGTGGAATTGCTCCTGATCCTTGGCTGAATCTTAAATTAGGGCCTTTGAATCTAGATAGGGTATATGGGGGTGCGGGTTTTATGTACTCGGATTACACTGGAGATTTTATAAATGGGAGGCCAATCGATGCGCGAGCTGCATCAGACGATGGTTTTGCAAGTGTTCTGTGGGCGCAGGCAAGGCTGACTGCTTATGTTACGGATCGTTTCGCGATATCTCTAACCCCTTCTGTTTATTATTTGCCTTTCAAAAATCAGGTTGGCTGGGGTTTGGGTAACCTGTTTTCAAACATTAATGCAAATACTGCACCAGGGGCTATACTTGAAACAGGCTATCGTTTTCCGCTTTTAGGTCAATTTCAAGTCTCGTTCTACGATCAATTTAGAGCGATGCATACAGCGGTATCGCTTTTCAGAAACTCACCATTTTACTGGACCTCTGTCGCTGATCAGACTCCTGTAGACTTTGCTGGACGCTATCAATTCGGCGGATTCGGTGGCTTTGACCGACCTGGGTCGAGGGGCAGTAGCAAATTCGCCCTTAGGGATAAAATATTTGATGGTAACAGTATATTTTTTATGAATCAGGCTAGTGTCAATATGCGTGGACGTCATTCAGATGATCTTGTTTCGAATGTCTATTACAATAGGCTTGACTACTTTGATCATAGCATGAATCGCACTGTGGGTTGGAATACTATTGGTGGAGTTTTAATCCAACAAGGACCGGTTCTCTCGCCATATGTGCGTGCTGAAGTGACTTCTTCGGATAATTCTGGTCAGCAATTTCATTACGAATATGCGTTGGTAGGTGTAAACGCGAAAATAAACCCAAATCTATTGGCTTATGCTGAATCCGGTTGGATGACATCGACTGTTGCAAACCACGGATCAACAGAATCTTGGCTTGGTAGATTTGGTATCCGTCAACGCTTGGGTCCCTATACTTCTCATGGTTTGGACATAAGCAGAAACCCATCTGAGAATTTTGCGAATCACTACTTAATAAACACGGCCCAATATTATATAGCGCAACAATTGGGTGCAAAAGCATCTGCAAGAGCATATGTGCAACAATCTGAACTTAATAGCATCAGTGGGCTGAGTGCCTTTGATCGTGACGTCACAACTGTAGGTTTAATCGCTGAGGCTCGCCTATCCCCTCGGTCAACGCTCAGTCTTGCTTCATCATATGAAAATGTTGATGTTCCAGCTGGAAATCTTAATTATGAAATGTGGACATACCGCTTGATGTATAACCGTATCCTTGGCCAATCTCTGACTGGTAATATTTATTATCAATATCAGGAAACCGGATCAGGGGCGAGCGCTTATAAGGCTTTTTCGGAAAATCTACTCTTTGTTGGCGTAGTTAAAAGGTTTTAATCATGAGCAACTATAGCCGACTGTTGCAAAAGTGATTAGGTGTGTACAAGCACAACTTAACTTGTCGAATTTCCTTGGTTAATATTACATGAATAGTTTTACTTCCTCGTTAAAATTAAAATGGTGTCCCATTTTCAATTTTTCAGTTATTCCGATTATACAAATTCGAAATATCATTATCCATGGTCTCTTAGTTTGTTTGGTTAGTTGTTCCAATTGGAAAGCTAAACAGATCGAAGAACCTGAGTCGATAGTCGAGCGAAGTGGGAATGATATAGGAAGCGCTGGTTACAAAGCAGGAATTGGCGACGCAATAGACATTTTTGTTCTCGAGGACAATTCATTTAACGGATTGTACGTGGTGAGGCCTAGTGGCGACATAATTTTGCCAAAAGCAGGCCGTATAGCCGTACTTGGAATGAAATTAGAGGAGATCGAATCAAGTGTGAAACGAGTTTTGGAGTCTAACCAATTAACTCAAGCTTCAGTTATCGCTGATCCGGTTCGGAGGGGGGCGGGAGACGGCAAAACAATTATGGCAGGTATGAACGTGTATCTTACTGGCCCAGGAGTGATGAGGCAGGGGCGTGCCTTAGTGCCATTTGTTGGAGATGCAAAAGTGACGGCTTTCCAAGCGATAACTGATGGAGGGGGATTTGCTGCATTCGCCAACAAAAAAAGGAGTTACCTGTTAAGAAAAGATCAGAGTGGCCGAACTAGAAGGTTGGCGATTGATTTCATTGCAATTGAAAAAGGACTCGCCTCTGATCCTACTTTACAAGATGGCGATACAATAGTAGTTCCGCAAAAGATGTTCGGATTTTAGACATTCATCCCAACTACGATCCCAGATGGCTAAAACCCAGAGAATGATATTCACTTTCCAAGATGTTGTTCATTATGTGACAAGATACATCAAATATGGTAAAGTGGGGCTGCTTATGTTTCTAATTGGAATAATGCTAGCGCTCGTTTTTTATACTTACGGGCAGCCTGTTTATTACTCTCGTTCGCAGGTCGCTTTCACTAATTTGACGTTACCAATTCAGTCAGAGACTGCAGATACCGCTGGTCGGGGGCGATATGCTCAAGTTTCATTCATGATCATTTCAGGTCTAAATTCCCGTTGGGTCATTGAGGAGACGGCTAAGAGGCTAGGACTAACTAATACGGCTGGGCAGTATGAAGAAATACGCGAAAAGTACATACAAAAAATCAGTGTATCACTACTGCCTGGTAGTTTGTTGCAAGTGGAGGTTTGGGCCTATGAGCCTTGGTTGATAGGCGTTTGGCCGGAGGCTATGATCAAATCGTTTCGAGATTCAACTGTGGAAGCGCGTGCGCGGCATCGAACGATGGCATCTGTTACTTATGCTGAAGAAATGGAGAAATTGAGAACGCGCATTAATTCGGAACAAGATGCCAGGTCAAAATTTGAGGAGGACAATCACCTCATTGAGCAATATATATCAAATAATAGCTTGGAAGCCATTCCCAGTGAAATGCTCACCATAAAAACACGACTTGATACAATGCATCAAGTTGATAGTCTTTTAAAGGATGGTAATACACCCTCACTTGAGGTGCTATCATTATTGAAGAAATTCCGCGGCACACCGGTTCCTGTTGGCACTATAATGAGGAGAGGTGTGGCTGACACCTTTATCGCAAAGGGACCTTCTACCGCTCCTACCTCAATAGCTGCGTTTACATCTGAAGCCCCACAAACACCTTCAGTTCCTACTGTCCAAACGCCTGACGGCGGCGTGCGGCCAATGGCGGGTTCGGTAGTCGTGGTCCCTTCAATGGTTGAAGGGGTCGAACCATGGGAAGAATCTGAACGTGAGCTTCGTTCGGTTTTGTTTGAAAGACAAAATGCCTCAAAGATGTATCTGCCCGGCCATCAGATTATGAGGCAATTAGACAAAAAAATTCAGCAACTCACAGCATCAATGGAGAATGAGCGTTCTACGGCCTTAAATGCATTCGCCATAGAAAGGGAGCAATTGAGCAACAAGCTAGAAGAATTACAGAAAAAAATGCCAGATTATCGGCGAATACTTAATGACTTTGATCATTACAAAAAAGAATATTCTTTAATGATGGGTGGCAATGTTATGTGGGAGCAAGCGTATGGTGACCTACAGAAGCGGCTAGCAAGCATGGAATATACAGGTATAGACATGAAGGTTGAATTTGATTTCAAGGGTTTTAACATACTTCGAGATGATATTCCAATTTCCCCCAATAAATCAAAACTTCTCACATATGCATTGTTGCTTGGGTTGGGGTTAGCTGGTGGTGGATGTGTTGGTTTAGAGCATCTTCGTTCAACGACATCTCTGGTGGCCGAAACCGAAAAAATGACTGGGCTTAATGCTTTAGGGGTTGTTCCCAGGTGCAGTCATTCTGACTGTCTTAATCCATTCTTTCTTGGTCAATCTATTGACGCTGCCAAACTGGGAGAAACATTCCGTATTTTGCGATGTAGCTTGCCACTTTTTGTATCGCAGGACAACAAGTGTCAAGTGATTATGGTCACTAGTTCAAGGCCAAGTGATGGCAAGACGACTATTAGCAGTTTGCTGGGAGGGTCCTTTGCTAACGCTGGTCAAAAAACATTACTTATAGATGGTGATTTGCGTCGCGGACGCATCCATCGTTTACTAGAAGGAGAGCAAAACTTAGGTTTGGCCAGTTACCTTTCTGGTGACGTACACAATATTACAGACGTTATTGTAAAATCGCCAGTAAAAAATTGTGATGTATTAACCCGTGGTAAGCAATCCATTGTTAAGTTTGAAGCTTTGAGTTCTGATTCATTTTATGAAATGATTAAAACTTTACGTAAAAGTTATGATCGTATCATAATCGACACCCCGCCCTTACTCGGTCTAGCTGATGCTCTCATGATCAGTAGCAGTGTGGATGGAGTGCTAATGGTGATTCGGGCTGATCAGACTACTCAGAGAGACGTTCAATCGGCGCTCGAATTTATTGAAGGGACGCATCGGCCGATTTATGGTTTCGTTTTGAATGGAGTAGATCTTACAAAACTCGAGAATTACTACTACTATACTTCTTATTACCCAAAGTATTATGACCCATCCTACGTATCGGATGCTGCTGCCTGATGGGCAAATATCCAAAACGTGGTAATTAACCATTCACTTAGTTCGCTTTAGTGGATTTCATTGCTGTTTGCATCTCGATTCTGTTATGGTTGGTGCGTCCCCAAGATTGGGTGCCGGGACTATCTGGTATGAGTTTCATGACATATGCCATGATTCTTGCCATTTACGGTTTATATCAGCGGCCTGGCGGTATTAATAAGAAACAATTTGTCGAAAGCCCCGCTGACTATCTAGTCATATCGTATCTTGTATGGACCATTTTAACTACGGGTTCTTGGTTTGATTTATCGAAAGCAATGATGCCATTTGCATCTTTTTACTTTGTAACCGCCCTCGCGCTTAATTCTGTGCAAAGGCTGAATAAATTTTTGACGTGCTGGGTTACTGGTCTTGCATTAACAATGCTGCTAACCATTTGTTCAATATATGGTTTTGAAATCGTCGCTGGAACTACGGATTTGACAAATCAATTTTTGGGACGCCTAGCCTTAAACACTTGGATATACAATAATCCTAATTCTCTTGGACACGGGATTGTGGCGTTAATTCCTGCGGCCTACATCTGGTTTGTTTGGAAGCGTAATGTAACTAGTAAGCTACTAGGTATTGCCATCATTGCCGGATCTGCCCAGGTGACCTTTTTGACTCAATCTAAGGGAGCTTACCTTTGTGGCGCAGCAGCGGTAACCGCTTCCTTAATGTTTCGCCGTCGCAAAATTGTGCAGATTTTTACACTCGTTTGTGTTATGACCGCTGGAATAGGTGCCCTAAAGTTACTCCCACGAATGGAAGAATTGGATACGAAGGAAGCGGGAATTGCTGGGCGCTTGCTTATATGGCAGATGGCCTACAATGCGATGGTAAATACACGCACCGGAGAAGGCTGGAAAAAGTTTGAAGCTTGGATCGACACAGATGACTACGGACTCATCCACAAGGCCACACATGGCTCTTATGTTAATGTGGGAGCTGATCTCGGTTATATAGGTCTCATGCTTTTTGTTGGTATTCTTTATGCTAATGGTCGCACCTTATTGCAAGCAAAGGTGGAACCTGAACTTGTAGATTTGGAACGTTGTCAACGACTATTACTCTCGCTAACGGTTTCTTTTAGTGCATCAGCGTGGATGATCGATCGTGCTTATCATACTGATTTTTTTATCCTAGCCGGAGCAGTCGCAGCATTTCATCGTTTGCTGGTTGAGCCGATAAAAAATCAAGAAAATACGGAACTGAAAATTCTTCACCAGAATTCGCACATTGAACTTGATCAAAAAGCACGACTGAGGAATTTAATACCTGACATGACTGATTCTGCACAACCTATTGCGTTGGCGCAAAATTTAGTTAGCCCACATGATGTTAAAATCTCCCAATTTAGTGACTCTAGTCAGAATGAAATATTTATGAATGGTCGGCTAAAAAGGGAGGAATGCGAACCTGCCATGTTTTATGGCCTAAAATGGCGGCACCTACAGTGGATAGACGCCGCCTGCATCGTTGCGTTGTTAATATGTGTAATTTCAGCGTGGAATTATTTGATGACAAGCTTCATCAGTTTCTGAACACGTTTACAAAAAGCTATTTCTTTATGCCTATAACTCCTAAAATTATACGCGATTCCTCGAAGACGGGGCGCAGTAATGCGCAGTTAATGAATCATTACCTTGTCGAAAAGGAGTTGGCCAATCGGGTTCGATGCAGTTCCCGAGAAGAGCGACAAACATTGTTGCCTAAATTGTATGATGAACTATTTGCCCGAGTACCAGATCATCCTCGTTTGACACGCCGAGAAAATTTTGAAGAATCTGATCGTAGTGTTGAAGCGCGGTTAAAAATCCTGCGCGGACTATTGTCTAAAAGCACTGTTTTTCTAGAAATTGCACCTGGCGATTGCCGTCTTGCTTATGCTGTAGCTAAGCATGTTGCGCGAGTATATGCCGCGGACATTTCCGACCAAAGCACGCCGCGGATTGATAGACCGTCTAATTTTGAACTGGTGTTATTTGACGGTTTTCATCTGGATATTCCATCGACTTTCGCTGATGTAGTTTTCAGTTATCAATTTCTGGAACATTTGCATCCAGACGATCTGGGTGCACACATGGATCTTGTTGCCCGCGTACTAAAACCGGGTGGCGTTTATGTCCTCGACACTCCGCACTCTTTCTCTGGTCCACACGATATTTCTCGCTACTTCTGCGATAAGGCAGAGGGTTTTCACATGCATGAATGGACCTATGAAGAGATCGCAAAATTGGGTAACCGTCATGGCTTTAACCGAATGAGTGTCTACCGCTTTGGCAGACGTTGGGACACACCTCTGGCCTTAATGGCTACCCGGATGATGGAATCCCTACTTCGTATCCTTCCGGAGAGACTGCGCTGGCGACTTAGCCAACGCTTCTTTGGTGGAGTCACCGCTTGCCTATGGCGCGCCTCCGAATGAGGTTTAAATTTGAGCAAGTATGGAATATTTCCGAGTAGCGTTGCGCCATGCTTTCCCATGAAAAATGCTTGAGTACACGAGATCGGCCTGATTGGCCGTGTTCGTGTAGATCAGAATCTGATCGCTGAACCACGCTCTGGAGCGCATCTCGCAATGATTCAATCGAGTTGAGATCTGCTACCCAACCAGCTTCATTCTCTCCGATAAGTTCCCGAGCGCCGCAAATGGCATTACTAAGCACAGGCACACCGCAAGCCATTGCCTCCAATGTAGCGTTAGAAAGGCCCTCATTTGTAGATGGAACTACAAGCAAATCCATAGCTTGGTAGAACTGCGTAGGCTCAGTCTGGTAACCCATGAAATGGATGCGGTTACGCATTGGACTGGTCTCAATTTGTCTCATTACGCCTTCTTTCTCTGGTCCACCATCACCGACCAGTATTAGCCTTGAATGCCTATTGATATGCATGGCTTGTTCGAAGGCAGAAATCAATTCGCGGTGCCGCTTGTAGGTGCCAAAGCGAGCCACAGTGCCTATCCAAAAATCACGTGATGAGCCGGGAAGAAGCCTTTCGCGCAGAGCAATGCGTTCAGAATCTTCATATATTGGCTGAAAGCGCGACGTATCAACACCGTTGACCAGGGAGCATAGATGCGAGTGGTTAAAGCCAAGGTGAAGAAGTTCCTTTTTCTGTCCGGCCGACACTGTGTGAACTTTCTCACAGCATTTAAAAAGTAGTCGTCTCAACCAGAGGCGTTTCGGAGTGGTTTCATTTTTATTAAGCTGTGAATGCTCTCCGTGCAATATTGGATTCGTTAGACCTCCAAATGTTCCAATACATGTATAGACCAGCGGTGCCCAGTTGTGCGTGTGAATGACATTAAAACGGCCCTGTCGTGCAATTTTACCAATATTCATTGCCAATTCCCATTGAAAGCCTGGTCGTTTTTTTAGCTCATGTACTTTCACTTCTTTTCTTAGCTTTTGCGCGTATACACCTGCATGGCGGAGGCAGACGATTTGAAATTCAAATTCAGCGATATCTAGTCGGTTGATTAGCGCTACTAGCTGCGCTTCCATTCCTCCGGCATCCAAAGTGTCCACGATTTCGAGAATGCGAAGAGGGGCGGTAGCATTTTGCATTTTGGAAGATTCGAAATGATCAGTTATTGTAAGCGGCCGGGAACATAGTCTTTTACAACATTAACTTGAATGGACAATAGTGAGACATGACTGCTTTTGTTCCATCTGAAAACCGCGTGCGATTCGATTCACTTGATAGTTTGAGATTTCTGGCAGCCACAGCGGTTCTCATCTCACATGCAGAGGCAATGCAACCTTGGCCGCAACTAACAATAATCTCCGAAAGTGGCTTACTACACCCAAAATCAGCGGTGGCGTTTTTTTTCGCACTGAGCGGCTTTGTCCTGCATTTGAGTTGTAGGGGTACTCTACCTACACTACGCTCATTTGGTTTATTTATGGTGCGTCGCTGGTTTCGCATTTACCCACTCTATTTTGTTTCGCTAATTTTTTCAGTCATTGTTCTCTCCTGCCTACCGCTGAAGGACTGTCCGCGTTTCGATAGCGATTCAGCAGGTGCGGAGGTATTATTAAGAAATCATCGTGATATCATTCAGTGGGTGCATCATGCGTTTCTCATTACGCCTGGATTAGACATGCAGTTTCTGAATCCACCGATATGGACACTCGCCGCTGAGATTCGTATTGCTCTCATTTTCCCATGGCTTTCATTTATCTTTAACATGCTCTCTTTTAGCCGTGGTATTATCTTAATGACAGTGATGTTTGTACTTGCACCTTGGGTTGCTCAAAAAACCCTGCCTACCGTAGCGCTTATTCCATTGTTCGGTCTCGGAACCTTAGCTGCTCAACATCGGCATCGATTCACCAAGATGAGCGGCAGTTCAGCATGGCTAATGATGTTGGCTGGCGTTCTCATCTATAGCTTTTCAAGCTCATTACGCGGAAACAGTCTCTCCTCACAATCACTCCATATGTATCTCGCTGGGTTTGGATCGATAATACTACTGCTCGCGGTGCTGCAGATAGCGTTACTTAGACAATTGTTGGAGCACCGTTGGCTTGTTTTTGGTGGTCGTGCATCATATGGAGTGTATATTTTGCATTTCCCGCTGTTAATGGGGATTGCTTATTATTCGTGGCGCTCAGAGTGGTCTTCCTGGCTATTTATGCTCGTTGGATTTGTCGTGGTGGTTGCTATCGCCTCAGCACTTTATTGGCTTTTTGAATTGCCGATGATCCGTGCAGGTCGTATTTTTAGTGATAGGTATTTTAGCCCAAATTTGTGATTTATCGCCAACTCTCCATCCTCAGATTCGCAGCAAAAACATTGGGGAATCGCGCGTGCAGTTCATCGTAGATAGGTTTCATGGCTTGCTGCTCTTCTGGTCTAGCAAAGGTCGGATGAGGATACCAACGTGGTAGAATGATCCCACTAGTCCATTGGCGACCTTCCTCAATCTCATGCGAGCGCAATTGTTCGTTAAGCAACTTTTGTGAGCGTGAGTGGCAGGCGTGAGTGAGGCACCAACCACGGGGATCCAATTTGTCCGCCTCTTTCAGCAGACAAAGGAGATCCTCAACCAAATGATCAGGTCTCAGGAGGCGGCCGGTATGAGCGTTTATGTATGCTTTCGGTCCAACGTGAGCATCATCACGCATGGCCAGCGCACAGCCAGCCATCATGGACTCCACTGCCGCCACGCAGCAACCCTCTCGCCGTGTCATGATGATGGAAACTTTTGAGTCACACTGCATAGCCAGCACTTCTTCAATATCGAGTGATTCATAGACCATCAATTGCTGCTTCACTCCATGCTCACGTGCCATGCGTTCGATGAATTCCTTGTTCCGCTTTCCACTTCTTTGACCGATTAAAACTACTTTAAGATTTGTTGGCATCTTCGTGAGCATTTGAAAAAACTCCCAGTGCCGTTTGAATTCACCAAAATTCGCTACCATAAGCAAATCAATGCTGCGATCTTTAAAAGGCTTGCCTTGAAAGCCGGATGGGTCGATCCAGTCGCAGGGCAGAGTTTTCAGGCAACGCAAACGAGGATGCATGGCTTCGATGGCTGCACACTCATCATAGTTACAGCTCTGAACGAACAATCGCTCAGGAATGCAGGACACGGCTAGCGCCAGCATCGAATAGTCAGTTGGTGACCAACTCGTCGATAAGATGAGATTGAAGTGCTCGTTTACCCAAGCTAGGCCCGTTGGATCAAGGCCGAGAAACAGCCGTGCCCAATTGTACTCGAATGTCATCAGTAACGCCCCTTTTTCACCATTGGTAGATGGTGCCTTCAAAATGATACTGCGACCCAGCGTCATGCGGTGCTTATACTGACTCTGGTATCGTGGGGAAGTGCGAGCCAAGTCCAGCCAGAGGTCGCGTTTGGTGAAAGCATCCCACGCATTCAGTCTTCTGACAAGACGTGCACGATATGTGGCGTTTTCCGTTGCTTCTAACGCTCGCATAGTGAATTGACATCGTTTTCTAAGTGATGCGGCCAAGCCCCCTGCAAGTCCCAGAAGTTGTGCCAGAGACTCACGAACCATGCGGCTATGCCGTAGGCTATCCTCTACTCGTAGTGGCAATCTTCTTAGCTCAGGATTCATTCATTTACAAGCTATGCTCTCTTAGTTGCCGCGAAGCACCAACCAACTGGATTTCGTTTCTCCGTATCAAAGCGATCCAGCGGAATCAGGATCAGTTTTGTTAAAAAACCGAACAAAAATCGCGCTATAATTTCTACTGGTAACTTCACGATGCCGGGCAGGCTCGATTGTTTGATCACTGGTACTGTGTAGTGTAGCATCGTTGCCAGCAGGCTAAAATGGCCGCCTTGCGGCAGGACTTGGCGAATCTCTAGACCGTTCTTCTCAATAAGCATTTGCAATCCGAACTTTGTAGGATTGAAATAATGCCAAGGAATGTTGTGCAGCGGTGCCGATTGCGGTGCGGTGATGAACAAATAACCGCCCGCCTTTAGCACCCGCGTTAATTCCGCGCATGTGCGTTCGGGTGACTGCACATGCTCCATGACTTGCGTGCAGATCACGGCATCATAAATACCTGAGGCAAACTCCATCGCAGACACATCGCCCGTAAAATCCACACCAGGCCCCGGATTCATATCCATCGTGTGCAGATTGATACCGGTGGCTAAAAGTTCCTTACGCATAACCTGTTCTTCCAGATGTCCGGAGCCCGCATCAAGCACATTCATGCCAGGTTTTAAAAGTGGCAACACATGCTGACGAATGAACTGGCATATCTGATATCGTTCCAATTGCATTCGTTCATGCATGGTGTTCGAAAGAAAAAGGCGGCCCAAAGAAAGGCGGCGTGGTTTGGGGGATGAGGTAGACATTGGGATTAGCTATTTGACTGTGAGGAAAGATTTGAGGACATGGCACAGAGTTTTGTATGCATAGCTTCGCAGGCGGCAAGGATACTTTCGGGAATTGAATTGGGTAGCAGTTGCGGGCGTTCTCGCCGTTGCGGGAAGAGTGCGTAGCGTGGATCTAAGTCCATTTGGATATGCTGGCTAATCATCATTAGAGCCCGTTGTGGGTCTGCTATGAGGTCTGCATAGTTAACGACCAATAAATTAGGATGCTTCTGATGTAACAAAAGAGAGTTCCTAGCCAGCCAAAACAGCGCGAAAGCGGCGGTTGGCGTCGTGGCTTGAATTCTGTGTTGCATGATAAAATCGCGCATGCCCTCATTCAGACCCTCTGCTTTCCATGAATGCGCGTTGAGTTCGAGCAGGTCTTTCAAATAAGTCAGAGGATCGTAGCGGCCTTTGTAATAGCTGAGGTGGGAAAGGATCACCTCACGGTAATGGCGGAAAATCCAAAGCCCTTTAGAGCGATGAAAGTGTTGCAACAATTCGGCGGCGCGCTGACTGTCATGAAGGGGCTTGACGAGCACCAATGGGCTCTTTTGAGCATTTGTTAGCCGTTCGATTTCGACTTCCGGTAATATGCGCAGATACCGATGGTGCTCCTTTGGTACTTGCCAGAAGTAGGGGGGGTCACCCTCACCATGATCATGAATGGCAGGATGAAAGCCGATAAAATTCCGCAGCATCGTCGTTCCGCTGCGCTGGCAACCGAAGATAAAAACGAGGCGCGGATCAGTGCTTGGATGCAGTATCGAGTAAAGGTGTGTGCGTAGGTTGTTGATTTTGTGGGAAGTAAGCCACTTCCATCGCCATTGAGCTAAGATTGAGGAGGATGAATTGGCAGACATAATGAGGTAAGCGGGGCAGACTATGGCCCAAGTTTACAACAATGCTCTCAAAGCAATTGTGAAGTGTTGTTATTGCCCGCAAAGGGGATTCGATGTTGCTGGTAGTGTTGATGTGGCTGTCATATAGAAGCATTCACATAATTGTATCTTGGGGTTGTATTCTGTCCCTATCATAGTCCAGCTATTTCTTTCCAGATGCATCCATCATCCGATTTGAATGTCGATCTTTGCTTAGTTATGAGGCAGTTCTACCCTGTAATGGCTGGCGCGGCTGAGCGCTGCCGACGCTATGCCCCTGGCCTGATGACCCGCAGTGTGTATATGACAGCTATTGCGCGACAGACTGATCCAAGGCAGGAGCCTGACGAAATCTTGGATTCAGGGTTGCGTGTTCAGCGTGTGCCAGCGCATAACAATTTGCTGGCTTGGGACCAAGCACTACTTCATCGTGCGTTGAAACATGTCCTTGAATTGGACTGTCCTAAAAGCGCGGTGCTTCAAACCAATATGGCATTTCAGCACACGCGACGTTTGATTGCTGAAGTGCGGCGAAACAGGGTGCCAACAGTGTGGCTGGGTAGCATGATGGAAGACCTGTCGGCTGGACGACCTTGGTGGCAGGTCTTAAAGGAGAGATTGCATCTGCATGCTACACTACGCGGTTTTAATGCTTGTGCCGTTGGATCCACCGTCATGCGAGATTGGCTGCGCTCTGCATGGCTGCCTGCTCGGGGTATTGAGGTTATTGGTCATGGTGTGGACCAGACACGTTTTTGCCCAGTCGAGCCGACTCATGAGAAGAGGGCATTGAGGGAGCGCTGGGGGCTTGAACTATCCAGTGTGGTCACGTTGTTGGTTGGCACTGTCACTGCTAGAAAAGGGGTTCATCTATTGCTTGATGCATGGGAAAATCATTTAGCCTCCGATCCTCGGGCGCACCTCATTCTTGTCGGGGCTTTTGATCGTCCCACTGTAGTTCATGAAAATCAACGGCGTGCACTTGCAACCTACCAACAGGGCGTTCGTGCTCAGCTTGCACGTCTTACCGCAACTGGCCGGGTGCGGCATCTGGGTGAGGTTGCCGATATTCAACAACTCATGCGCGCTAGTGATATTCTAGTGCTGCCCTCGGATCGGGAGGGTGTGCCGAATGTGGTGCTTGAGGCCATGTCCTGCGGTTTGCCCTGCGTGCTGACACCCTTCGTAGGGTTACCTCGTGAAGAGTTGGGGCAAGAGGGCAAAAATTGGTTGCTTATAGAGCGTACTTCGTCCGCCTTGGCATCGACACTGTCGGCGCTCATCAATGATGAAGTTAGGCGCCAAAACATCGGTGCAGCGGCGTACCAGCAGGCGAGGAATCATTTCGGATTGGAGAGGACGCTGGATGCCTACGCAGCGCTCTATCGTCGGCTTTTGCATGAGATTCATGGTTGAAGTCGAGGCAGGCTCATCCACTTTGTCGAGCGTACTGGCAATGGGCTGATTAGGCGCTCTGTTGTGAAGGCGTGTCGGATGCCAAGTTTACCAGCAATGTGAGTGACGTTGGTATTCCAGCGGCCATTGGGATAGGCGAGCGTTTGTGGGTTGCGTCCTGTTATTTCACGTAAATGATTCTGACATACATGCAGTTCATCTTCGATCTCGTCCAAGTTGAGTTGTGAAAGCAATGCGTGACGGTGAGTATGATTGCCTATAGCGATGAGCGGATCACTGGCAAATTTCGTCAATTCTTCCGGCGTCATGGGACGGTCATGATCGCCCTGCGGCAGGTAGCAATCTTCACCAAATACGGATTCGATTTGTCGCTCGATGTCGGCCGGTTTCAGGCCCTTTATATGAAGTCTATTGCGGGACAATTGGTCTGTGGTGATGCCTCTTTTCATGGTTTCACGGGACAGCACATCCCACCAGTATGAACGACGACGAAGCATCGCATCCGTGGTTACAAACAAAAGCGCTGGAACTTGTAGGCGATTAAGAATTGGCAGCATGAGTCGGTTATTAGCGTAGCCATCATCGAAGGTTAGTAGTGCAAATCGTTTACGAGACTTCAGAGCCTTTGGTATTTCATTCGCGTGGATGAAGGAAAAACCTTGTTCGCAAGTCTCTTCTAGGCATCTTCTCAGGGTGGAAAGACCACATGCTAGAGATTTGTCTATGCCTGCAGGACAGGGGCCAAGCGCATCATCGTAGAGCCCATGAAACAGGAGTGTTTTCAAAGCAGGATTGTCGCCCAACAGGCGTTGCTGTTCGACTTTTTGCCGACGGTGACTAAGCCAGTATAGAATCCGTGAGATCAAGCCGTTCGTTTTTTTAGAGCCCCAAATGCATAATGGCCAAAACACCACAGAGCGCGCGGTAGAGGCAGTTTTTCAAAGCGACGAAGAATGGCCCAGCGCTTCGCGGCGGCGTGGAACTTATTGCCTGAGCGGCTGTGGCGTGCCAGACGGTAAGTAGCAAGATTTTCACGCAGACCATGTGCTTCTGTCTCGCGGAGCAGACGTAACCAGAGGATATAATCCTCATGAAGAAACTCGATGAACTCTAAATTAGGGAACCGCGCGCGCCGCAGCATGATAGTGAGGCAACCGATATGATTTTCTAAAAGCAGATCACCATGCGTGATACGTTCGGGTGGAAGTACGACTGTCGGCAGAGGCTGCCCATCACAACTCATCCAACCATAACCCGTGCAGGCTAAATCGGCACCGGTTTCAGTAACATGAATAATTTGTTTTTCGAGTTTTCGTGGATGCCAGAGATCGTCGCTGTCAAGTAGGCAGATGAAGTCACCACGTGCCTCCCTCAGCCCTTGATTTCGGTTGAAGACGCAGCCTCCTCTTGATAAATTTTTAATGAGGCGGATTCGTGGCTCCTGCTCTGCCATGGCGTGCGCCATTTCGAGTGTCCCATCCTGTGAATTCATGTCGACAATGAGAAGCAATTCCCATTCGGCATATGCTTGCTGTTGCACCGAATCCACGGAGGCTTGTAAAGTTGCCTCTGCGTTGTAGGCTGGCATGATGATGGATACCAAGCTCACACGTGTCCTTTCAAACAGTTTTCAAGACGCAGCTGATCCACTTTTGGTTATTGGCGTACCATTGCACTGTGGCGAAAATGCCGTCTTCGAAATTGCAGGCAGGTTTCCATCCAAGCTCATTCGTGATTTTGGAATGATCGATCGCATATCGTCTATCATGGCCTAGGCGGTCAGGAACAAAGGTGAGTAATTTCTGAGAATTAAAATATAATTCAGGATTTTGCTTGTCGATAAGTTTGCAGATTAGATGTGCGACGTCCAAGTTTGTGCGTTCGCAATCTCCGCCGATGCAATAAGTCTCACCATGCGTTCCCAGTGTTAGTGCGACCCATAGTGCCTCACAGTGATCAATCACATGAAGCCAGTCCCGCACGTTCATCCCGTCACCATAAATCGACACGGGTTTACGATTTAGCAACCTCTGAATAGTCAGAGGAATTAGTTTCTCAGGATGTTGGTAGGGGCCGTAGTTGTTTGTACAGTTCGTAGTGATTACTGGCAGGCCATATGTATGATAGTATGAGCGAACGAGCATCTCACTTGAAGCCTTGCTAGCTGAATAGGGGGAGTTCGGCGCATATGGCGAAGTTTCGGAAAAACATCCTGTGGGTCCAAGTGATCCGAAAACTTCATCTGTGCTTACATGCAGGAAGCACCGCTCTTCACTGATGCCGTTCCAAGAATCGCGACAGGCTTCCAGTAGATGAAAAGTGCCGACGATGTTCGTGTGGATAAAACTGCCCGGATTACTGATGGAGCGATCCACATGTGTTTCTGAGGCGAGGTGTATCACATGGGTGATTTTATGGTCAAAAATGATCCTGTGGACTGCACCTTTATCGCGGATGTCAACTTTCTCAAAGATGTAATGCGGCGCGTTACTTAGTTCTTCGAGACTTTCCAAATGTCCGGCATAAGTGAGACAATCGAGATTGACCAGACGCCGCACCTCTGGGCGCGCGATTAGAGTGCGAATTAGATTGGAGCCGATGAAGCCGGCACCACCGGTTACAAGGATATTCATTATTGATCAAATTCTGTACGCAGAATCTCCTGGGCAATCCCAACGAGGTAGTCACGGTACTCACAGTTTGGCATGGATTCAGTGAGCTTGGTGAATGCCGACATTGATATAAAGCCTCTCCGAAGCGCTGACTCCTCTGGGCAACCGAGTTTCATCCCTTGGCGCTTTTCGATGGTATGCACAAAGGAGGATGCTTCATGAAGGCTACTGCTGGTCCCAGCATCAAGCCAAGCCACACCACGGCTGAGGCGATGAACATTTAGAAGACCTTGCTCAAGATAGATTTTATTGATGTCGGTGATCTCCAATTCACCCCGTGCGGAAGGTGCTAATTTGGCGGCCATGGCAACGACGTTATTATCATAGAGATACACTCCGGGAACTGCATAGTTACTGTGTGGTGATGCGGGTTTTTCTTCCAGCGAGATGGCTCTTCCTGCATTATCAAACTCGACCACTCCGTAACGCTCCGGGTCGCGGACGTGATAGGCGAAAATGGTGGCACCTTTTTGAAAATTTGCCACTGCATTTGGGAAGGCGCTGCCACCGAAGAACAAATTATCCCCCAGCATAAGCGTTACGTTGCTGTTGCCGATAAAATCGGCTGCGATGATGAACGCTTGAGCTATTCCGTTTGGTATCTTTTGTTCGCGATAGTTTATGCGAATGCCCCATTGAGAACCGTCGCTCAGGAGTCGTTTGAAGCGCGGCAAATCATGAGGAGTCGATATGAGGCAAATTTCTGAGATGCCGCTGGCCATCAGCACCGTGAGCGGATAGTAAATCATAGGCTTGTCATACACGGGTTGTAATTGCTTGCTTGCCACCATAGTGAGTGGATATAGCCGCGAGCCTGTTCCGCCTGCGAGAAGAATGCCTTTCATTGGACCAGTTTTTGACAGGGTTGTTGCGAGTGAATCGCATGGTTTCGCGCTTTACTGCGTAAGCTGTAGCAACTGCTGGGCGAAATTGGTCACTGGTTCCGCTGGTGCCTGTTGTCGAATGCGCAGCGCTGCTGTTTGCCCCATCGAGAGCCAGTTTCCGCGCTCATCCCAAGCTCGTTGAAGTGCTTCATCGATATGGCGAACTGTCGCTGCTTCCGCAATAAAACCGTTTTCGCCCTCAGTGATTAGTTCGGCATGGCCGGCCACATCGGTGACCAATGCAGGCCTCCCGCACATGAGTGCCTCGACAAGAGAGAGAGGCATGCCTTCGTTCCGTGATGGCTGGGCGATGAGATGATGCTCGCGCCAGATTTCCTGCACGCCATCGACATGGCCTTTGAAATGAATACGCTCGCTGATGCCAAGCATGGAAGCCAAATGTTCCAAGCCTTTTCGATTTTCACCATTACCGAAGAAGGAGAGATGCAGTGGGCGATTATTCCAATGAGGCAGAGCTAATGCTTGAAGAAGTAAATCGTGTCCTTTAGGCCGTGTCTGTAAACGCGCCACGCAGGCCATGCGCCATACGTCTGAGGAGGCTGGCCAAGGCGCGGAAACATCACGTGATACTTTGATTGGATTCCACACGTGGCGGCTTTGCGGTAAGCGTACTCCAATCTGTATTTCGAAATCTGTTTGGTTGCGTGCCGACACCCAATAAATCGCTGGTAGTGTTGGGAAAATAGCGCGTAGGCGAGCACCAAGGCCATCGTTTGGCCAGTCGCTAGGTACTATGCCGTGTGTCACCACTGCAGCTTTCAAGCCGATTTTTTGACAGGCTTCCAACCAGGGCAGTGCGCTATGGTCATTGCCCTGTGATATGAGGATGAGCGCGGGCGGAGGACCAGCAGAACACAGGCGTAAAAGCGAGGTTTTTTCAAAATCATGCTTTGGTCGTAGCTTTCGCTGAAGGCGTCGCCGCAGCGAGGTCTGTTCAAAGTGGAGTGCCTTCACGCCTGTTTGTGTGAGAGGCTCAAGGCGACCCAAATCTAACGATGCCCAAGTCACGCCAGCCTTCACTGGCAGACCTTGTTGAGCGAGGTATGCGGCAGTCTCCAGCCACAGGC
Organism: Verrucomicrobiaceae bacterium; assembly: GCA_947477755.1. Taxonomy (GTDB): domain Bacteria; phylum Verrucomicrobiota; class Verrucomicrobiia; order Verrucomicrobiales; family Verrucomicrobiaceae; genus Prosthecobacter. Next base: position 19,663 of record CANJVS010000005.1, read on the forward strand.
TCTCGCTAGCACCCACACCATGATGGCTGCTGAGAAACACGATTGGTCTACTGCTCATGCCTTGTCCTCCGTCTGCCAAAATTGCCATGCCTCGACGAGGCTCTTGCATGGGATGAGGCCGGCGCGATTTTTCTGGCTACGCGTCCGTTTAATTCTCCATGCATTGAGTGGTCGACGAATGAATCCGGGCACAAGATCCTTCAAGCCACTGCATGCTCTGGTCTTGGGGTTGTCAGACGAGTCTTCTTTGCGCCAACGCTCTGAGTAATCGCTCTGCTGAACAGAGGGAATGCTGGTTGAAGCGCTGTCTAGTTTTTGTGCCACCAGCATCAGAGTGGTACGTCCGGGAGGATTGTACTGAACACGATGTCCAACGCGCGCAGGATCACGCAAGGCAAAAAACTGCTCTTGTCCATCGCGCACATGCAGTGCGGCGAAACGGATACTGAAGCCGTTGGCCGTATCAAACACACGAAAGAATAGCTCTGGACTAAACTGATAAAAGCCGTGCCCCATCCAGTTGTTTACTGGGCAAATAGTGACGAAGAGTCCACCTGGTTTGAGCAATGCAGCGCAATTACGGATGGCGGTGGGGAAGTCGAACACGTGTTCCAATGAGCCGCCATCCACTACCCAATCGAACTGCCCTGTGAGGTTCGCTGTCAGTGGTATGTTCAGATCATGAATGATGTTCGCTCCTTGGTAGGCGGCTGCATCGAGGGATTCAACACGATTTAACCTCATACGCTTAAGCAGCGCATCTGCATACACAGTGTCAGTCATCGCCGCATCACTGAGGTCAGTCATTTGCACCTTATAAGTCTGCTGGAGGTGCTGAGCTTCACTAGGTTGGAGGCGCAACCACTGGCGGCCGAGCATAAGGAAATCGAGTGCCTGCGGAAAGCGATTACGGCAAAGTAGGAGAAGTTCGGCGCTAGTGGAATTGAAGGCCATGATCGTGAGGGAGGTGGGTCAGGCACGCTTACGTGCGAGAATCACACAGTTGTGAAAATAGCGCGGATCATTGGGCAGCAGTCGGCCCAATAGAATGCCCACAAAATTAATCGGTGCGATTACAAGTGCGGTGGAGATGAGCCGCCATGAGCGTTTGCGCCAAGGCAGCAGCGTGCGACTCAGCCAAAGGGTGAAAAGCTGCGTAATCGTTTCGATGTAGGTGGGCGTTTTGATGGTCTGTTCTACCACGAAGCCTGCGGGTTCCAAGAATCGGTGCAAGCCGACAGAAGTGTAGCGCGCCACGTCATATGGCATCTCCACCTCTTCCCAGGCAAAGGGATAGGTCAACATCAATGGAGCCCCAGACTTCAAAACGCGAGCCAATTCACGCAGCATCGCTGCGGGATCTGGCACGGATTGGAATACCTCGGTGGATAGAGCTCCGTCAAACTCGGCATCGGCAAATGGCAGGGTAGTGTCACGAAAGTAAAAATCTGCTTTCTTTTTCTCCGAGGCATGGCCGCTGACTTCGATGTCTACGCCGACATATTTTTGCACATTGAAAAGACTTTCATATGGCTTTTCACCACAACCGAAATCGAGGATGCGACCGCTGAAGTGCGGGGCCATGCGCCCCACTTCACGCATGAGGCCGCGTCGAATAATGAAATCCCGATTTACCAAAATGCCCGCACGGGAAGGCAGGAAGCGCTGGCGTTCCAACCATTTTTTAAACTGGATCATCAGGTTCATTCGTTGTAGCTGATCGCGATTTTTCGACTGAGTGCGCGTAGCCATACACGCGTGACGATGTCTTCCCTTCGAAGGTAGGATTGAGAGATTCTAACGAATGATTCCATGTTTAATCGATCACCGACAGAAAGGCCGTCTCTCTTGTGAAAATGCCGGGCGATCCCAAGAATCACCGGCATCGCCAGAAATAGACGTCGATCCCACAAGCGTGCTGCTACTGAGGTTGAAGAGATGCCTGCGAAGGATTCGCAGTTCATCAACCAAGCTCGGCGCTTTGCGTTGGCTGAGCGGTTCAGACGCATCTCGGTTTCCGTGAGGCTGGCCGGATTGTAACGATAGCGAATGAGAGGCTGCGGCAATGCAGCCACTTGATGGTGACCGAGTATCCGCAACCAAAAATCATAGTCTTCACACCAGTAGGGGTGTTCTGCTGTTGAGTGATCTTGATAGTTACCGATTTCCAAAATTGCTTTGCGCCGCATCAGAACAGAAGGATGTAGGATGCGTGGCGCACGCAGTGTGGCGTGGCGAATATCCGGACCTGATGTGGGAAAGACGGAACGTCGTGGCATTTCCTGGCCTGAGATGTCGATGCTTGTTCGCTCTGAACCTATAACGGCCAGTTCGGGGTGTTTTTTCAAATGGGCGATTTGCTCTGCGAGGCGGTCAGGTTCGCAGATGTCATCTGCATCCATGCGGGCAATCAGCGGTGTGCGCACTTGCTCGACGAGCCGCCGCAGAGAGAGTCCAAGAGACAGCGGTTCACCGGTAAAGACACGACCTGGAAGCCTTGTAGGAATCCATTCACGCAGAACCTCGAGTGTGCCATCTGTGGAACCATTGTCCCAGACAAGAACCTCGTGATCCTGACAGGTCTGACGACGGATGGATTCCAATGCTTCTGGCAGGAATGGCATGCCATTCAAAACAGGAATGATCCAAGTGACGGTCGGAACAGACATTAGTGTTTACGGATCACCACGATGAGCCAATCTTCGCCGATCTCCTGCCGTAATTCACAACTCACATCAGCCTTGCTGGTAAATTCTTTGGTCACGTTAACCTCGTGGTCTCGTGAGCTGATGATGAAGTCGCCGACACCGGACATGGAAAAATTCCACTGGTGTAGCCCATGCCACTGTTCATTCAACCCCTCGTTAGGATGATGCTTAAGATAAACACAACCGCCGGATTTTACCACTCTAAGCATTTGACTAACTGCGTGGAAGGGATCAAGCCCGTGGTCAAGGCAATTGCGTGCATGGACCAAATCAAAACTAGCTTGCGGGAATTGGGTGGCTACATCCTCTGCTTTTCCGAAAATAGTGCGCACTGGTGGAATGAGACTGTGCTTCTCCAATAGTTGATCATAGTGCGGTGCCAAAGGATCGACAGCGGTGAGTGATATGCGCGTTCCTCGGAAACATTTACCCACAACTGTCAAAGGCCCAGCGCCAACATCCAGTATTCGCATAGGTGCAGGCGAAGTATCCCCGATGAGATCAGACAGCTCCTTTGCAACTTCGAAGTCGCGATCCATTCGGTCTGAGAATTCTTGCGGCCAGCGGAGACCGCGTGTTTTGAGGTAGCGGTCCCAGAAGCCTGTTTCAGAAGCATGACCGGAATGCCAGCGCAGCCTTTGACGAAATCGCTGCCACCAGGAAAGAGGAAAGAGAGTCATAGTGTTCTTGTGTGCTAATTTTCTAAGTGTGCACTATTGTGCGCATAAGGCTATAAGGCTATGCCCAATATGAAGAGGTGTGATGGATAGGAGTGAATATGCAGACATTTCAGGTTGGGCTGTTTTTTCGGGCAATGCGAGCCATGCCATATATGCGCTGAGTGATTTCTGGTCCAAGCCATGCCTTTGTTAGTTCACTCGCCCATCTTTTAAATTGGGTCGGATCGTTTCGAAATACAAAATAGCTTAGTTTGATCAAATGGAGTGTTCGCTTAGCGAGGCAAAATTGCGGATCTTTTTTCGCCGCTCCTTTAGAAATAATAGTCAAGATGTTCTCGCTGATTTGCGGATGAAATCGCTCGGGCATAACTTCCAGCATACCAACCCAGAATTGATATAGTACCCATCGTTGCTTTGTTGGTGTTGCGCCGTGCCAAATACCGCCGGCATGCTGGCGGTAGCAGCTCATGATGCCTGACAGGCCGAGAATTCTGCCCTTCAATGAAGCCATTATCCAGCTTGACCAGTCGCCTAATTCGATCCGGGATGAAGTCTCCGAGAGATTATGATGTGCGTTGCTGCGTAACAATACTGAACAGGTTGGTATGAAATTGATCGAGAGCAATTCCTCGGTTTTTGGTTCAGCAAGTATACTAGGTGGAAAAAAATCTGAACTGGGCACGGGGTTCTGGCCATGCGCAATATGAACCTGATGGTAAGTGAGAGACACATCGGGTGAAGACTCCATAACATCCACCTGAGTCTGAAGTTTGTCTTTGGCTGTCCAAAAATCATCCCCATCGCAGTAGGCCACATAGTCCCCGAGAGATTTCTCGGAAAAAATGGAATGCAGATTGCTAACGATTCCGCTTCCTAGAATGTTAGTTGGCTGAATCATAGTCACAATGACCCGAGGATGTTTGTTTTGGTAGTGTTGAATGATTTCTTGAGTGCGATCAGTTGAGGCATCATCGTGAACAATAATTTCAACAGGGAAAGTTGTTTCCTGCATTAAAAAGGAATCCAAAGCCTGCCCCAAAAATGCATCGTGATTATGTGTGGCACACCAGATGCTCACCAAAGGTTTGGTGCCCAATGGCCATTGCTGAAGGGAGACAGCTTGTGGTCTTGCCTTCGGTATGAAATGTCTATCATTCATCGCTGAAGTGGCAGCGCATTCTGAATGAGCCGGGATATAGTTCTAACATCATTTGCCGAAATTGCGCTGCCAGTGGGCAGGCAGAAGAGGCGCTCGCTCAGGCGCTCAGTTTCCGGCAGGTGCAGACCCGCGTCTGGCATAGAGCGGAGGTAGGGTTGCATTCGGTGACATCCGGGATAAAAGTAACGACGAGCGATAATTCCATGTCGATATAGGTGCTCGACCATTGCGTTACGTGTGACGCCAACCGTATCAGCATCAAGGTCTACGACGATGTACTGGAAGTTGCATCGTTCGTTAATATCGTAGTCAATCAGTGCTAGTCCTGGAATACTAGCCAATTCTTCATGATAGAGTTCGTAGTGATCGCGGTTGATCTGGATGAATTCGTCCATACTCTCGAGATTTGTCAGACCCATAGCTGCTGATATCTCGTTCATCTTGCCATTCGTCCCAATATACTCTACGCAGTCATAACCAGTAAATCCGAAGTTTTTCATTAGGCGCATCTTCTGCGCAAGTTCGTCATCATTGGTCGTCACAACACCACCCTCCAAGCTGTTGATAAACTTGGTGGCATGAAAGCTAAAGACCTCCGCATTACCAAAACCTCCGATCATCCTCCCATCATGTGAACAGCCAAAAGCGTGGGAAGCATCAAACAGCAGTTTTAAGCCTCGACGTGAGGCAATTTCCGCGAGAGCCTTGACATCGCAGGCGCGACCCCAGAGATGCACGCCCATGATCGCTGTAGTATGCGGCGTAATTAGAGATTCGATTTTTTTTGGATCAATATTGTGAGTAGCGGGGTCAATATCACAAAAAACGGGCGTGATCTGCTGCCACTGTAGTGAGTGTGCGGAGGCAATAAATGTAAAGGACGGGACTATGACTTCGCCTGTCAGATTGAGGGCGCGAATGGCGATCTCAAGTCCTATGGTAGCATTGCATATCGCTACGCAATGCTTCACTCCAAGTAAGTCAGCAATACGTGATTCGAATTCTTGAACATAACGGCCATTGTTGGTAAGCCAACAGCGGTCAATGATGTCATTTATTCGTTTGAGCAGAGAATTGCGGTCGCCTATGTTTGGGCGCCCGATATGCAATTGTTTACCAGCGAATGATGGCTCTTCCGGCATACTTAGAGACGTTCGGATACGGTCATGAAAACGGAGACGCGCAATCCGTAAAAATCATCGACTTGATGTCCTGAGCCGATGAGTCGAAACTCTGGGGTCAGAAGGGGCTCCAGATCAGTTTTTTCTGTGACTGCCATGAATCTGGTGCCATTGCGTAAATTGAAAGGATCGTTGGTTATAAGCTGACTGCCATCTGCTTGGCGAATGGATTCATTAAGAATTGCAGTTTGGTCATCGGGGAAATTGGCAATTATAAGCCCCCCCGGTTTGATGACACGTGCTAATTCCTTACGAACTCCGGCCCAAGTCATGGTTCCTTCCAAATAGTAACAACTGGCACAGCACAGCATGTAGTCGAAGTATTGGTCGGGATAGGGAAGTGAGGCATTCATGCCAACTTTAAAATTCACGGGCCAATCATATTTGTCTGCCATAGCGTGAAGTGATGTCACTATGTCAGAGGTAATTTCAGTAGCATGCACCTCGAAACCAAGATCAAGCAGTAGGGGAAGATTGCGTCCATCCCCGCAACCCATGTCCAAAATGCGGGCACCTGCATAGCGGTTTTTGTCCATCTTTAGTCCTGGGTAGTTTCCACCGGCCAGAGTACGAATGACCCATTCGGTGGGATAGCGTGCACCCAGGCGCTTCCGTGAGTAAAAATCAGCCCAGTTTGAAGATTGTTTTAGTGGTGAAAGAGTATCTCTCACAATAGGGAGGGACGATATTAACATGAAGTATGAATTTTCGTGGCAAATTAAATTTTAGTCATCTCATGAAGCCGCCTTATAAAAGCCCAGAGTTACCATTTGTGTTCTTCGTTGAGATGGCTTGATAGTTCCAAACAACACCAAGAAAAGTGCTGATCATTGCTCAGTGAATCAATTCAGCCACGCCGAATCCAGTTCTACCATATTCGTTGCCTGAGTAAAATAGCAGAACTCGGTTTTCAAGTTTTAGAACTTGCGGGTAACATTTCATCTCAGAATCCCAAGTCTCGTCTCCTTGGTTGTTAAAAACAATATCTCCGCAACGGGTCCATTTTTGTAAGTCCTCTGAAATGGCGTGTCCTAAAACATAACCCACGCTGTCTCGGTTTTTTCTTTGGCCTGACCGGTAACTGAAAATCATGTGGAAACTATCATTTTGCTCAAAAACAGTCGGTCCTGCTTGGCACTCATGTTCAAGAATCGTATCGAGGCATGGAACCTCGTTTCGCAACCAAGTAATACCATCCTTTGAGCTAGCATGCCGGATCCTGTATGTCGCGTAAAGTTGGCCTTTCTTATCAGTTTCCCAACTGTCGCCGCCTAGATACCACATGTGCCATGGACCAGACTCTGAAACTAGGACAAACGGTGATGCCAAGAGAAAGGGTTCGTGAACCGAAGGCCCAAGGATGGGGCCGCGCCCGTTACGTTCGAAACTCAGACCACCATCCTGACTGATGGCAAGTCCTATGCCCCAATCATAGGGAACGGATGATCTTCGACTCCAGCCATCATAATACATCCAAATCTCCGAACCCCTGTCGAGCACCATTTCTGCCATAACCCCGTGCTCATCAAATTCTCCTTTTTGGCCGAGCGATAATACGGGGTAAGGATTGACATAGATAACTTTGGTCGGGTCAGTACGATCAAGGTCCACATAGAAGGTGCGACATGTGATGTTACCCGCAGGTGTAGGCCTACTGTAGCACATAGTGTAGGCGCGAAGTCTGTCCCCCAAGTCCAACACGGCGCGGCTTTTGCCATGAGAGTGCATCATTTCAGAATTACCGCAGGCTGCCCATATATGGCCAAGTTTTTTCCATCGAACCTGATTTAGAACGCATGATTCATTCATAGCGGAGCTGTATTGATGCTAATGTATAAAACATTGATTGAGTGATGCATTCAATCCGAGGAAGAAAGAAGTATTAAACCCTCCACGGCCATCTTGATGCGTGATCTCGTAATGATTTATCAATGGAACTGAGCTAACCGGGGGCGGTTTGTTCAAATGGGGATTTGTACTAGCTGATGTCCGAGCAATGATGATTGAGGTAGAGGCTTGACCTGATGGAACCTGATGGCTGTAGATGATTTCGCGATAATGATCGATGAACCAACGACAGCCGTGATCGTATTTGAAATTGAGTGGCGAAAAGCTTCGAATGGAGGGGTGACTGGAAGAATGTCTGCTCCGAATGTCAGGTATTCAGTCGAGTCTACCATGAACCTTACACCCTTACTCTGGGTATTGAATGCCCTGACCCGCGCCACTGTCTCTGTGTCGGATTCAGAGAGTCGCATGACTCGATCAGACTCGTTGAATGAGTAATAAACCAAATCTGCCTTTGAGCCTTGAGTTGGCATGGGTAGGAAGTCTCTTTGCAATGCCAACTCAAAGACCTGAGGTTCAAGTTTGAAACACAAATTGTAGAGCATTTCAGAATCCAGTAGAGGGCTATAGGGCAGTTTAATCTGTGCAATGATAGGTCCGGTATCAACACCGTCATCCATGAGGTGACAGGTAGCTCCTGAGTCCCGTCTGTGGATGATGGCACCCGGTATTGGGTCAGCACCGCGCAGGTCCGGAAGGAATGAGGGATGCACATTCACAAAAACTGTTTTAGGGTGGTAGCTCCTAATTCTTGTGATTGGAAGAATGAAGGGAAAGCCAGTCGAAACAAAAACATCAAGGCGTGAGTTACAGATAATAGATAAAGCTTCTTCTTTCGACTCTACGGCTGAATAAGGGAGTGAGAAAAGAGGCATCTCCTGCTCCAACCAAGAACCTTTAACTGGTAAGACAAGTGTGACGTTGAGGCCCAGATCAATCATTTGCCGAAGTACGGTACTGCGGTTGCCTGCGTAGATGAATTCACGATTTTTGAATTGATGCATTTCAGAGATCGGAAAAGCGTGTCATGCGAAGAAACTGACGACTATTAAGGCGGAACGGTTTGGTGCTTTCCACCACGAAGACCTGTTCATCGTCAGTAGGCTGAGTGACGATGGCGTTTATGCCGATAAAGCAGTGATTTCCGACACTCACATTATGGCCTATTGTGCTGTTCACAGCGAAGAAACAGCCCCGACCGGTGGAGACTGAGCCGGAGAGATTGGCACTCGAAGTCAGCCAGCAATCATCGCCGATTTTGCTGTGATGACCGATCATGGCACCAGTCCAGACGAACACATTATTCCCCAGTTTGACGTGAGGTTGAATCATCACATGATGCATGATGAAGCAATTGTCTCCATAAACGCAATCCGATGGTAGGCCGGACAACGGGTGAACATAGGAGGCAAGGGTGTAGCCGAGCGCCCGAGCCTCCGCACACTTCATTGCTCGCAGTTTATTCATGTCCTGATAGCCGAGCGCCACGAAGAGATCGTATTTTAAGGGGGGGTATACTTGTGCCAACTCCTCAAACGGCACGACTGGCAAACCGTTCCACTCTGGCCCTGGCATATAGGGACGATCAACGGTACACGCAACTATGGTTCGATCACTGGCATGCAGGAGAAAATGAAGGACGACTTCGGCTATTTTACCAGCGCCGAAAATAACGATGGGCTTCAAGAGCGTGACGAGGCTAGAGATTGAAGTGCCACACGGTCGATCTTGCCATTGGCGTTCTTGGGCAGAGTTTCCAGAATGCTTATCTTACGCGGCACCATATACGGAGGGACGAGATTTGCGATTTCGCCAATGAGTTCATGAGACGTGCGGGTCGGACTCATGGCGGCAAAGCCAATGATTTGTCCCAAACCTTCTCCAAGGCGTTGGTAGATGACCGCGCATTCTCGCATACCTGGAAGGGTTCCTAATGCTGCCTCGATTTCCTCCAATTCAATGCGATATCCCAGATGTTTGATCTGGAAATCAATGCGCCCCTTGAAATGCAAACAGCCATGTTCATCACGGCGAACGAGATCACCTGTGCGGTAGCCGATGTCATAGTAGTCGTTGTGTCGCGGATTCTGGGTGAAGGACTTCGCAGTGCGTTCAGTGTCACGATAGTAGCCTAAGCCCACTTGCGGGCCACGGAGGAAAAGTTCACCGAAATCAGAATCTATTGTATCAATCGGCAGGATCTCATGATCAAAATTTTGAGCCAACGGCCCGAGTGTGGCAAGGCTCTGCATGTCCTCAAAATCTACGCTGGTGATGGTGTGAACAGAGCACATGCAGGTGCATTCGGTTGGGCCATAAACATTTTCCAGATCACAACGGTGGCCGAAGAGGTCGAAGAGCTGCTTTAGCTTGGATTTAGGAAAACCCTCTCCGCCAAAGATGATTTTTCTAACGGTTGAAAAATCGGAGGTCATCAGGGAGCGCGTCGTTAACAGATAAACAAGTAGAGAGGGTACAGAGAACCAGATGGTACAGCATGCCTGACTTAGGAGACTCATCAGAAGGCGCGCATCACGAGTCTGAACCGAGTTGATGGGAACGAGCGCGGCACCAGAGAAGATGGATACGTAGAAATCGAAAACCGAATTGTCGAAGTAGATCGGGTTAGCGTTGGTGAGAACATCATCCTGAGTGATCTGGAAACGATTTCGACCCCAGGCCGTGAACCACAGCAAGTTGGCGTGAGACATTACCGCTCCCTTTGGCATTCCGGTCGAGCCAGAGGTGAACATGATGTACGCTGGAGTGCTGCCGCTGATGCTTTTGATGTCTGGTAGTTCAGCGGAGATGTGTTCCAGGTCTCGTAAATGCAAGACTTCTGCGATGGCCGCCTCCTTTAGAGAGATTTCATGAGGCAATGATTCGAAGGCATTGATGATCAGGCGCGGCTGGCATGAACAGAGAATTTTTCGCAGGCGCTCCCATGGGCTGTCGGGATCGAGATTGGCGTATAAAACGCCGAGTCGTAGGCATGCAAGCATGGCGGCATAGGCGGCCGGGCTTTTGTCATGGAAAAGGGCGACCACCGCACCCTGACGGATGCCAAGCGAGTGAAGTGTGGCGGCGATGCGGTCTGCCATTTCCGCAAGCCCGGCATGGGTGACCGATTCACCGGTTGCCGGATACTTAAGGGCAGTGCGCTGACCATGCAGCCGCACGATCTCGCGATGAGCCAGAGGAAGATTGGAAATGAAAGCCATGGGACTTGTCAGCAGCGACCTCAAATGACCAGGCCGCCATCAACCTCGAGCACGGTGCCGGTGAGGTAGTCGTTCTCGATGATATGGCGGAGTGCCAGGAAGATATGCTCGACATCACCCAGCTTGCGCAAAGGAACCTGCTGCTGGAGTCGGGCGATGATGGCTTCGCTCAAGGCGGCACGGGTGGAAGGTGTTTCTAGAAAGCCAGGCGCGATGGCGGCAAAGCGAAGGCCGAGAGGGCCGAGTTCCTTGGCCCAGGTGCTGGTGAGTGCGTTCACGCCTGCCTTGGCGGCGGAATAGGCGGATTGGCCTGGATTGCCGTTGGCGGAGATGGAGCTGATGGAAACAATCACGCCTTTTTTGCGGCGGCTGATCATGCGATCAACCACCTGACCTGTGACGTAAAACACGGAGTGGAGATTGGCCGCGAGTACCTGATGCCACATGTCCACGGAGTGGAC
>CANJVS010000006.1 GCA_947477755.1 Verrucomicrobiaceae bacterium
AACTAACGCGGACACTTCCTGCGTGCAACCTGCGCTTACGGTTTGCATCAGTCCACGTGCCCGACATGATGCGCCGACATGACTTTCCGCGACAAACTCGAAAAACGCATTGCTGCCACCCGGTCCAATCTCTGTGTTGGACTCGACATCCGTGCCGAAAAGGCCGACGAAGCGACGAAACAGATGATCATTCGCGTGATCGAGGAGACACTGCCCTACGCGGCTGCCTTCAAACCAAATTCAGCGTATTTCGAGGCCCTCGGCTGGCAGGGGATGCGCCTTCTGGAGGAAGTGATGAAAGCGATTCCCGACGATGTGCCGATCGTCCTGGATGTGAAGCGTGGAGACATCGGCGAAACACAGGGCTACTACGCCAAGGCGGCTTTTGAGCAACTCGGGGTCGATGCCGTGACGCTGAATCCGTACATGGGACGCGATACCTTGGAACCCTTTTTGAAGTATGCCGACAAGGGGCTTTATCTGCTCGGAGTGACTTCCAACAAAGGCGCGGCTGACATTGAACTGCAAAAGACGGGAGACCGGCATGTCTATGAAATTGTCGCCGACATGACGCAGGCGAGCCCGCAGGTTGGATTGGTGATCGGGCTCACCAACGCCGCGCAGGAAGTGCTTTCACGCACGCCGGATGTTCCGCTACTGATCCCGGGTCTCGGCGCGCAGGGAGGTGATCTGGCGGCACTGAAAGACTGCGGTCGAAAGGCCCCGCTGCTGATCAATGTTTCCCGCGGCATTCTCTATCAGGAGGATGGCAAGACTTATGCAGAACGCGCGCAGCATTGGCATGAGAGCATCCGTTCCGCCCTGTATTAGCCGGGTCATTGATGGCAGCTTCGATTTTCACCCCTTGCACGGATGGCTTTTGAGGTGATTCTCGCGCTTTATTAAACCCACCATGATTCTTGAAATCAGTGAGCATTTCACCACCCCCGTGCAGCGTGGTTTTTACCGCATGGCTGGGGCATGGCTGGAAAGCACACTCGGACTGCGTGGCTTTGATGAGGTTTATCAGGGCGGCCACCGCTACTATGAAAGCCTGCCGCCTGAGGATAGGACCTGTGGCGCTTTTTTTGATGGAGTGGTGAAAGCATTGGATGCCGGTTGTGATTTGGATGAATCACCGGGCTTCGAATTTCCCAAAACAGGGCCACTCATCATCATCGCCAATCACCCGTATGGCGTGCTCGATCCCTGCCTTCTTGCCAGCTATATCGGGCGGCACCGTAGGGATCTCAAAGTGATGACCAACTCCCTGCTGGGAGTCCTGCCGGAACTCCGGGATCACGGCATTCTTGTGAACCCCTTCGGCGGAGATGACGCGGCCAAGAGCAACATCAGCGGCATGAAAGCCGCTCTCCGGCACCTCAAAGCGGGCGGTTCCATGCTCATCTTTCCCTCAGGCGAAGTCTCGGCTTACAGACCGGGGAAGGGGATCGAGGAGGCCGTCTGGACGAATCATGTCGGCTCACTCGTGCGTCGCACTCAGGCCACGGTTCTGCCTGTGTATTTCCCCGGCAGAAACAGTACACTTTTTCACATAGCGGGACTCATTCATCCGCGTCTGCGCACTGGACTTATTTTGCGTGAATTTTGCCAGCAACGCGGTGCCACGGTCGAGATGCGGGTCGGTATGCCGATTCCGTTTGGCAAGCTGAGGAAATTTGATGATGACGAGGCTCTCACAAAGTTTCTTCGCATTCACACCCTCGTGCTCGCGGAGCGTCGCAAGACCGAACCGGAAGAGGAAGGCCCGGATGGGGTTGAGGAATCTCTGGCTGTTCACCGGGCTGCCAGTCAGCAAGTGCGCATTGCTCTTGAGATTGAGGCTCTTCGTCTGCGTGGTGCGCGCCTTCTAAGTCAGGGCGGTCTGTCAGTTTACACCGCGCACTCCCATGAAATCCCAGACACGCTTCAGGAGATTGGCCGCCTGCGTGAAATCACTTTTCGTCAGGTCGGAGAGGGCACCGGTCAGGAGATTGATCTCGACAAATTCGACCGTTATTACGAGCACCTTTTCCTATGGGATGAATCCAAGCAGCGCATCGCGGGTGCCTACCGCCTTGGTCGTGCGGACATCATCCTCCGTGAGTATGGTCCGAAGGGGCTCTACACAAACACCCTTTTCATGTTTGAAAAACCCTTCCTCGCAAATCTTGAAAGCGCGGTCGAAATGGGTCGAAGTTTCATCACCAAGGAATACCAAAAAAGCCTCTCCTCGCTGCCATTGCTCTGGAAGGGCATTGCTCAGTGGATGGTGCGCAATCCCAGCTACAAGAAGCTTTTTGGGCCCGTCAGCATCAGCAAGGACTATGACAAACTCAGTCGCAGAATGATGGTTGAGTTTCTTCAGGGTAACTGCCTGCACGAGGATCTCGCCAGTTTCGTGAAGCCGCGCAATCCTTTCCGTTACATGCGCGGGCGGAAGCTGATGCGCGAGTTCATCAGTGCCGATCTTCAGGATGTGGACGACTGTTCCGCGCTTATCTCCAGTGTCGAGACCGATGGCAAGGGCATTCCTATTCTGCTCAAACATTACCTGCGGCTCAACGGAACCATCCTCAGTTTCAACGTGGACAAACAGTTTTCATCGGTCATTGACGGCCTTATTTTGGTGGATCTCACCGAGACGGATCCCAAACTTCTTGCCAAGTATATGGGCGAAGAACAATGTCGTGACTGGCTGATCCGGCACAAGGTTGGTTAATTGCCAACATTAGCTGAGTCTCAGGTCGCTTCTTTACTTCGGTTCTAATTGTGTCCTTTTCTACACATGCGCCACGTTTTTTCCACGCTCACGGTTGCCGGTTACATTGCCGTGCTCGTGCTGACCTCATGCAGTTCGACCAATCGACTGCTGAAGGCGAGGCCGGTGAAACTTTCAGCTTTTATTGAGCAGCCGGGGCATGTGATCGATTCGAGAAAGAAGCTGCCCTTTCACAAAATATGGATGACGCCGGACAAGGGATTGGAGGCCGTGGCAGTCAAAAAAACTGAACTCTACATTGCGCCGGTGACCATGCAGCATTTGCGCCCTGTAAAAAAGACACTGATGCGCGGTGAGATTACCATCGGCAGCATTGATCGGCGTGAAGAGGAGATGGCGCACCAACTGAAAGACGAGTTTGCCAAGGCCTTCACAAGATCGCCACACCCGCGTTACAGCATCGTCCAGCAGCCGGGACCGGATTCGCTGACACTGGAGCTGGCTATGGTGGAATTGAATCCAACCAGCCCGAAGGGCAACGTGGTGAAAACAGCAATGGAGTTTGTTGTTGGTCCCCTGGCCCTTCTGGGGGGCTACTTCACAATCGGAAACATAGCCATCGAAGGCAAAGTGCGTGACTCACAGTCGGGTAAACTTTTTTTCCAGTTCGCCGACAATGAGGCAGATAAATTGACTTTTTGGTGCCTGCGTGACTTCAAGCCTTATGGCCATTCGGCTCATGCAATGCATCAATGGGCCGAGCAGTTTGAATTGATGACGCGCACACCAGTGGGTCAGACCATCAAAGACACACACTTTTTCACCTTGATGCCCTATTGAATTCCAACTTTATTTCGTGCGTCCGCGCTTGAATTGTGGTTTTCGTAACTCGCGGCAGATCATTTCTCCTCCTCCCAGTAGTGAAGGTGCCTCGTAGTAGTCAGCGTGCCGGCCTTGGATAGCGCGTGATGCGAAATCTGTTTCTATGCTGATTCCCTGCTTGCTTCGGAGGGGAAGATTTCGCTATGATCCAAGGAATATCATTTTTATCCCACATGGACCCCAAGTTGACACCATCTGACCAGCCAGCGCCCGCCGCCAATCAGCCACCTGTGCCGGAGGTCGGTGAGGTCACTCAACCGTTGGGATATCCGCCCGGCTATCAGCAGCCCGGCATGATGCCGCCACCACAGGGTTATCCACAGGGTTATCCACAGGGTTATCCGATGCCGCAAGGCTACCCGCAGCAACCAATGGGTTATCCGGGGCAGCCGATGATGGGCTATCCACCCGGCTATCCACAGCAGTCTGGCATGATGCCGCAGCCGCAGGGTTATCCAATGCCACAAGGCTATCCACAACAGGGATACCCGCAGCAACCAATGGGTTATCCAGGCCAGCCTGCTATGGGCTATCCACCAGGGTATCCGCAACAGCCCGGTTACCCGATGCAGCCGGGCATGATGCCTCCACCTACCATGCTGGCTCCGGCAACCCATATGGCGGCACCCGCATCAGTTCCTGCTGCTGCGCCCAAACCTGCATCAGCACCGGTGGCTGCGCCTGCACCGGTGGCAGCTGCTCCATCCACCCCGATTCCCCAAGCTGCCGCCACACCCATGGACAGTCATGAGGCTGTGCCGGTGTTCGAGCATCACGAGGGTGAAGTTTATCATCCACCGGTCCTCACGCATATTGAAGCCGTCAAGCCGCCGAATGCACTGGTGAAGTTTTGGCGCAAAGTGGGGGGTGGCTCGTTAACGCTAAGCCTCGCCATCCATGCAGGGATCATCATCGTCGGCGGTGCCATTGTGGTCAGCTCGCAACTCATTCAGAAACAGGTCGATTTCCTGCCCGGTGGCGGCACGTCCGCAGGCCAGCAGGCATCGGCGGAAATGAAGCACAAGGTGCAGCAGAAGAAGCGCACCTCGATCAACAAGACCGTGCCGATGAAAAAGATCGTGAGCACGAGCCAGAACTCGGCGATCTCGCTGCCGGATGCTCCGCCTGACTTGCTGGATGTGCCGGATGTGAGTTCCATGATGGGTGGTGGTTCGCTCGGCAGTGGTGGTTTTGGAAAAGCCGGAAGTGATGGTGGATTTGGCAAAGGAATGGGTATGGGTGCCATGCAGGGTTTCGTGAGCCTACCGCCTTCCATGCGCAGTCGTTGCTCACCGCAAGAGCGCCTGCAAAAACTGGCACAAAACGGTGGCAATCCCGAGTGCGAACGGGCCGTGTCGAACTCGCTGGAGTGGCTGAAGCAAAAGCAGAATCCCGACGGCTCCTGGCCTGGTCCTAACAAGGCCGCCATGACTGGATTGGCCCTGCTATGCTATCTAGGCCGCTGCGAAACTCCGGAATCTCCCTTCTACGGAGACACCGTGATGAAAGGCATTATGTATCTTATCGAACTTTCAAAGAAGAATGAGTATGGATATATCGGCGAAGAAATCAAAAGTGGTGGCAGCACCTATGCTCACGGTATCGCGACTTATGCGTTGGGTGAGATGTACACCTTGGCCCGTCTCGGCAGCAAGGAATTGCCCGGCATGAAAGACGCCTTTGTGAAGGGGGTGAAACTGATCATCGAAAATCAGAACAAGCGCGGCTCCTGGAGTTATGGCGGGCCTGATGCAGGCAAGCCCTATGGTTACAACAAAGACAGCACCGGTGAAGACCTCTCGGTGGCTGGCTGGCAGTTCCAGGCGCTAAAGGCAGCCAAGAACAGCAGTCTGAAAATCGAAGGTTTGCACAGCGCCTTGGACAAGACGGTGGACTATATTCTGGCAAAGCAGACCAAGGATGGCGGATTTGGCGGTGCGGATCGTGACAAGCATTACAATCAGTGGAGTCTTACCGGTGCCGGTACGCTCGCCCTGCAAACAGCCTCCAAGGGAAAGACCAAGGCCATCAAAAACTCCATCGAATTCCTCCATAAATTCCTCGCTGCAGAGCCTCTGGATTGGAACAAGAACTGCAATCTTTATTGCTGGTACTACTACACTCAGGCTTTCTTCCAAGCTGGCGGTGACGAGTGGAAATTCTACAACACGCAGTTTCTCCCTCAAATTCTCGGTAATCAGAATCCCGATGGCAGCTTCAAAAAAGGGCGTCCCAACTGGCCTGGCGGAGACGCCCCTGATCCAGTCTATCGCCAGTGCCTTTGCACACTTCAGCTTGAGGTTTTCTACCGCTATCTAAAAGTGGCTGATCGTGACGAAGAGTCCTTCTTCGATCGCAAGTGATGTAGCGCAATTCCGCATGCGGGATTGTGCCTTCCTCCGGCAGGGCTTCATTTCCCTTTTGCGCCTTCCAAATTCCAAGTGGGTTGGCGGCAGGTGGCGCACTACATCCACGAGCTATCTTTGCCGAATGGCATCTCGCTATGGACGCAGGCACTGATCTGCGTTCATGTCTGCTACTCTTCCTATGATTCGTGTCCGATTTGCTCCCTCTCCCACCGGTGATCTCCACGTTGGCGGTGCTCGCACCGCCCTGTTCAACTGGCTCTACGCCCGCCATCTTGGCGGCACCTTCATCCTGCGCATTGAGGACACTGACGGCGCGCGCAATACGGAAGAAGCCGCGCGTGGCATCCTCAAGGGCCTCCGTTGGCTTGGACTCGATTGGGATGAAGGTCCAGATGTTGGCGGCGACTATGGCCCGTATTTTCAAAGCCAGCGCAAGCACATTTACGACGCCTATTTCGCGAAGCTTGAGTCCGCCGGGCGGGTTTACACTGAGGATAATGGTGCCGCACGATTCAAGTTCAGCCGCACAGCCGTCACAGTGCATGATCTCGTCTGCGGCGATGTTGCCTTTGCCCCCACTGAGGAGCCGGACATGACCATCCGCCGCCCTGACGGCAGTTACATTTTCCACTTCGTCAACGTCGTTGATGACATCGAAATGAAGATGACTCACGTCTTTCGCGGTGAGGATCATCTGTCCAATACATGGAAGCACATCGATCTTTGCAATGCTCTAGGCGCCACGCCTCCGGCCTATGGCCACATTCCTCTCATTCTGAATCCCGACGGCACAAAGATGAGCAAGCGCGACGAGGGCAGCTCTATTGAAAAGAGCTACATGAACGGAGGTTTTCTACCCGACGCCGTTTTCAACTATCTCTGTCTCCTCGGCTGGACTCCGCGCATTGATGGTGAAAAACTCACGCGTGAAACGCTGGTGTCCCTCTTCGATCCCGCAGAAATCCACAGTTCAAACGCGCGCTTCGACATGGCCAAATGTTCCTGGTTTAACGCGCAATATCTCCGGGAACTCAGCCCCGGGGCACTGCTTGCCGCCGCGCGTCCATTCCTTGATCAGGCTGGCCTAACCATCACGGATGAAATCACAGCCGCTTCCGCTATTTTCAGTGTGAAGGAAAAAGTCAGTCTTTTGACCGAAATTCCATCATGGGTGCATTACTTTTTCCGCGAGGATTACCCGTATGAGCCTGATGTGATGGCCAAACTTCTGGCCAAGCCTGAAAACTCCATCCTGCTGAAAGGCGCAGCCTCCGTTTTCGCCGCCATCGGCGAATGGACTGAAGCCGGTGCTCATACCGCCATCGAAGACGCCGCGAAAATCGCCTGCGTTAAACCCGGTGCCCTGATGCCCCTGCTACGCTTCGCCCTCAGTGGCCAGGCCCGCGGACCCGGTGTGGCCACCATCGTTCATCTCATTGGAAAAGCCGCCACTCTGCAGCGCATCGAGCGAACTGTGGGGATGCTGTGACCGATCAAGAGATGTTTTGAAGCGTCAGTCGTTCACCGCATTGCAAGATTCGAAACGGTTGCTGGAGGTGCTGGCAGGCCGTGGTGAATTCCTCAGTCGTCACCGTATTGAAGGTGAACATGTCGTAGTGGCAGGGCACCACAAGGCGTGCGTTGCAGGCCCTGGCCAGACTGGTGGCTTCAGTGCCGTTGAGGTTGCCGGAAACGCGGCGTTCAGGTTTGTTGCCGTTGATCGGCAGCAGCATCAGATCGCAGCTATGTGGCAGCAGATTTGCCACCAAACCCTCATGCCAAAGAGTGTCACCACTGTGATAGATCACGAAACCACCGCGCCTGATGATGAAGCCCAGGTAGTGGCAGCGGCCCAATGCATCGCGTTTGAGATCATTGTGGGCGGCGGCCACCCCGGTGATTTGCCAATCGCCTTCATACGTTTCACCGGCATCCAGGCCAATGAGTTGGATCGGCGCTTCACCCAGACGTGTCCGTGCCTCACTCAGAATCGGATGCGGCAGGAGCAGTTTGAACCCGGGATTGATTTGAGAAAGCGGGACCAGAGTGGCGGCATCCAAATGGTCGGTATGAATGTGGCTGGCAGTGACGAGCGAAATGCCAGCGAGTTGTTCCGGTGCCACACAGCGTGAAGTCATGCGCTCATGCGGTTTGTCCGTGTCGGCGTATTTCCTGGTTAGTGATTCCGAGAGGTATGGATCTAGAAGCAAACATGAACCATTCTGCTTCAGCAAAAATCCGCTCTGCCCAAGCCACCAGACATGCAATTGGTCGTCATTTTGTAAGATGCCCGCCATGTCGGCGAGCAGAGCGTCATCTTGCAAAAGCGGCTGGATCATTTGCACACCGTGGAACGAATCCGGGCGTGTTTGCAATGACCGGATTGAATGCTCCATGCTTCACCGCCTATTTCTCCACTTTAATTTTCGGCAAATTACCGCTGATCTTATCGGCTACATCAGAGAAGAAGTTACCACCTTCTGTCTCCTTGTTGTGACGCATGTAAAGGCCCGTGAGAAAAGCGGCAATAAAGAGGAAGATCACGATCAACGCCGTGGCGCACCCGCTTTCACTCGAGTCAGGATAACCGGACATGCGGCGCACCGCCGGTGGCGGAGGGCGGCGACCCGGTGTCGGACGGTTCATGGGAGAGCGTTGGTCTGCTGGTGCTCTTGGCGGCTGTGCATCCCTGATATCAAAAGATGGCTCTGGCGGGGGCGCTTGAATGACTGGGGCACCTGCGACCTCAGGGATCTTGCCATGGCCTCCGGCAGGTGGTTCGCCAGCATAAAACACGGCATGTATGTCCCCAAAACTGATCCGGTCCCCCTCCTTGAGCTTGGCTTCTTCAATGGCGGCACCATTCACACGGGTGCCATTGCTCGACTGCTGGTCGCTCACATGGCAGCCGTCGTTCTGCATTTCAATGATTGCGTGGTGTCCTGAGACGGAGGGACAATCGAGAACAATGACGCTGTCTGGATGGCGGCCGATCGTCGTCGTGCCTGGCTCCAGCGTGTGGGTCATTGATTTTCCATCGTTGAGGTAAAATACAAGGGTGGCCATGGAGGGGAGGAATTAAAGATGCGTCTGGCAGAAAGTCTACCTGTTTACAGGTCTAAAGGAGACTTGGCTTTTTCGTGATGCAATATCTATGTTCGCACAAGTGCATTCTCAGCGTAATCTTGTTCACATGAATTTCGTCGCCCCCCTTACTTCAGTCCGCAGCCTGTGCATTCTGGCGTTCGCTCTGCTGTCTCTCATTGGTCATGCCGGTTCCGCTCAGGAGGCTGAGACTGAGGCATTGGCACTGGCCAGCGATCAGGAGAATGCCGGCTACATGTTTCGTGCTGAGGTTTGGGTCGGTGCTCTGAATAAAGATATTGGCAAAGCCGTGCGCGTACAGCTTTTCAAAGGCAGTGAGTACTGCATTGGTGTGGCCGTCCCGCGCGGTTCAGGCATCCATATCACCGGTTCCGTGCTCGATCTGGATGCCAGGCCTGTTGGTGAAATCCAGCCAGTGCTTGATGGCTGGGGTTACCTGCTTTTTTTCAAGCCCAAGAAGACCGGGGTTTATGTAGTCACCGTTCGTGAGGCCGATACAGGCAAGAAGGGGGACACTTCCTGCGCCATTGTCACAGGCTACAAATGAGAAGCGGCGGTGATCCGCCTGCGAAATTTCGCGCACCTGTTGCATGGCTAGGCACTTACCGGTCGAACGCGCTTCTCAATCCAATTGGCCAGAATGGCTGGGTCACGTCTGGTTTTGGTGAGGCGACCGCATCGCTGCGCTGCCGCGGCAAAGGAAGGCTCGTGAAGCAGGCGCTGAAGCGCCAGAGAGACGCGATCTGGTGTGAACGTCTTCTTGGTTAGGCTGATGCCGGCGCCTAGTTGTTCCAACCGCCACGCGTTGTCCGGCTGGTCATGGGCCATTGCCATGAGGAGTTGGGGAAGGCCTGCGGCAAATCCCTGTGAGAGTGTGCCGATGCCGCCGTGATGAACAAAGGCAGAGGCGCGCGGCAGGAGGGAGGAAAAGGGTGCATATTCCACGCCGAGCACGCCTGATGGCAGAGATGCTGGCAGTTGATCGAGCTTGCGTGTGATGAAGATGGCCCGGCAATCGAGTCGCTTGACGGCGGTCAAAGCGACCTCAAAGAAACGTGCAGCCTGCACATTGGCGCTGCCCGGAGTGAAGAGAACGGGTTTCTCGCCGCTGCTGAGGAAGTGCTCTATTTCCGGGCTGAGCGGACGCTCAGTGGCAAGATCTTCGAGCGGAAAATCCCATTGTTGTACATTGAGCGGCCAGTCGGGCTGGGCTTGGGCGAACCACTCGGGGAACAGGCATAAAACTCCATCTGGAGAGTTCGCCCAATCCCACCAGAGACTCTTGGGTGGTGTGACATGACGGGCGGTGCATGCGCGTGCGACGCTCGTGGCAGCGAATCGGTCGGCGGGGTTTGGCAGGCGAATGAGCCAGCGCCGCAACCAGAGAGGTAAGCGGTGCAGGTGTTCCATTCCTGGAAAAAGGACGGGCATCTCATGGGCGCTGATCATGATTGCCGGTTGCAAATGCACATTGATCAACGGGATGCCGTATTCTTCGCGCGCCAGTCGTGCGCCAAAGACGGTGCATGGTGCGAGCATGAGATCAAAGCGGTCAGCGGTGTTTTGGCGGACCTCAATGGGTTGGAGAAAACTTTCGGTGCTCTCGCCCGCAAACTTAAAGACGAGTTTCGTGCCGTGATAAAGTTGCCAGATTCTCGGATTGGTGATGAACCGCTCAAAGTCCTCGGTTCTGCCCAATGGAATGACTTCCAGTCCAGCATCACGCACGGTGTTCTCAAACAAGCAGGCAACGATCATCGTTACCCGGTGGCCGCGCGCTTTCAACAATCGGCCGAGCCAGAGAAATGGGAAGACATCTCCAGCACTGCCAAAGGGAAGAAGAGCGATGTGTGACATGGAATGAATGCGTGTGAGTTCACTTGGTTCGTGATGTGGCTTTTGTCCCTCACTTTTTAAGCTGGCATCTGCAGGCTGCTGCAGCATCGTGCGGCCATGTTTGTCTGGTCAAAATTATCGTCGTCCAAGTGGGCGGATGCTTGGGAAGAGCGTTTCGCCGGGAATTCCGCGCTGAATCTTGCGATCACTTCGGTGCCTGGTCGCGAGACGATCCGCGTCGAGGTCTATGCCGAGAAAAAAAGGGAGGTGATGGCCATTCATCGAGAATGGGGTGGCAGTGTGCGTGAA
This sequence comes from Verrucomicrobiaceae bacterium, assembly GCA_947477755.1. Classification (GTDB taxonomy): domain Bacteria; phylum Verrucomicrobiota; class Verrucomicrobiia; order Verrucomicrobiales; family Verrucomicrobiaceae; genus Prosthecobacter. Next base: position 11,224 of record CANJVS010000006.1, read on the forward strand.
CTGAAGAATCGCAACTGGGCCGCACTTTCATCCGAACCTCTGCCCGTGATTCAAGTCCGTGGCAAATTGGTGGTGTGCAGCGCCAGGACTCCTGCACAGATTCGTCAGGCAAAGGCTGCTCATCAAGGACGGGAGATCATTGCCATTCCGGCGGATATGGCCTTTGGAACAGGACACCATGCGACGACCTCAACCATGCTGCGAATGCTTGCCGATGCCGCAGAACCTCTCAAAGGCAGTCGGTGGAAGATGGCGGATCTCGGCTGCGGCAGCGGTATCCTCGCCATTGCCGCCACGAAACTTGGGGCGGCAAAAGTATGGGGCTGTGATTTCGACCCAAAGGCGGTAAAAGTTTCGAAGGAGAATGCGGAGCGCAATGCCACGCCAAAAATCCGCTTCACTGAGGTGGATGTTCTGGAATGGGAACCGAAGGAAGTTTGGGATATCGTGGCAGCGAACATTTTTAGCGACATCCTGGAGGCGGCATTCCCACAGATCGTGCGTGCGGTGAAACCGGGAGGTGTGCTGATGGCCTCGGGCATTCTCAAGACGCAGGCTGATGCCTGTCTAGCAGTCGCATCGGCGAACGGAATACACTGGGAGCGCATCGTGAAAAAGGGCAAGTGGGTCTCTGCCTGCGGAGTGCGTCTCGCATAGGGCGTTTGCATCTTTGCTGGATGAACGATTGACGGGCCATCGGCTCTGTCCAATCTCAGGGCTCACTCATGGAACACGTTCTTGTCATCACTCGCACCCTGCTGGATCAACTCGGCAGCTTTCAGGGCTTTCAATCGGAGGTGAAGCCCTATCTGGATGCGATGCTTGCGCCGGGAGCCAATTTTTTCATGGAGCGCCCCGCTGCGGAATTGGACCCCACTCACAAGCAACTCATACCCTATTCGATCTTTCATCACAATGGTGCCTACCTCTGCTACACCCGCGGTGGAAAATCGGGAGAGAAGCGGTTGGTGGCGAAACGCTCCGTTGGTATCGGTGGTCACATCAACCCTGTGGATCAGAGCCATGATGGTCTGGGAGAGTCGATGTATTTCAACAGCATCGAACGGGAGATGAGCGAGGAGTTAGTGATCGGTGGCACCCACACTCAGGAGGTGATCGGCCTCATCAATGATGATTCTTCAGAAGTCGGCAGCGTCCACTTGGGGGTGGTGCATCGCTTTGAGTTGAGCAGCAATGAGGTGCGTTCCAATGAGGATGCCATCCAGGATTTGCGCTTCTACACACTCGACGAACTGAGGGTGATGCGCGGTGAGTTGGAGACTTGGTCCCAGATCATCGTTGATTATCTAACGAAGTGATTTGCGGTTCCGCCATTCAGGCGTTGGCATCGGTCGCCCGTCTGATGCTGGAAATGACGTCACTGATTTTTAGATCGATGCGCTGGCGCTTTTTGAAGTAGCTGATGTGCTCGAAACCTGCCTCAGAAAGGTTGTTTAAAGCGGTGACGAAATGCTCGCCAACACGGACAGGCTTATGGGCATCACTGCCGATGACGATGGGGATTTTGCGCTCAGCCATCATCCGGAGCATTTCATTCCCAGGATTCATCTCCGAGTAGCTCTTATTCAGACCGGAAGTGTTCAGTTCCATGGCCACACCGGTTTTTGCAATGCGATCAAGCACCGTGGTGACGGTGTTCTTGATGATGGCAAAACACCAGCTGTCAGGATGATAGTTTTTGACCAGATCCGGGTGAGCAAGGCAATCATAAAGGCCCGTCTCGGCACTGAGGGCGAGATTCTCAAAGTAACTGCGGCGGAAGTTTTCAATGGTCCCCACTTCAAATTTATTGAGGTACTCCTTGGACTGCCAATGGACGGCTCCGAGGACGTAATCAAAGTTCGCACGTTGATGCAGCGATTCGAGCCACTTCTCATAGCCGGGAAAGTATTCACTTTCCAGACCGAGCAAGACCTCGAGTTTACCCTTGTAGGCGGCTGCTGTGCGTTTGACGAGCTCCACATAGAGATCCAGTTCACTTTCGGACATGCGCACCGTAGGCCAGAAACTGTCAGGCATCGGGCAGTGGCAGGTGAAGATGATTCCTTTGAGTCCGGCTTTGACTGCCTGTGCGGCATACTCCTCAGGTTCACCCCAGGCGTGTTTGCACAGCGGCGTGTGCATGTGGGAGTCGTAAAATAAGGCTCCTGACTTGGAGGCAATAGGTGCCTCAGACGAAATCACTGGTGCTTTGGCCGCAGCGATTGGGTCTGACGAAATTGAGGGCAATGAAAAGACCTTCTTGGTCGTGCTTTTCGGTGCGGGAGGGGGAGCTGACGGAAGGCTGGCAATCCTTGGCATGCCTGTCGATGAAACCACCAGCGTTGTGCTGATTTTGGGCTCAGGGGCAGGTGCAGCGCTCTTATTGGCTGGAGTTTTGACGGTGGCCTTTGGCGCCGCCGGGGCTTTGCTGCTCACGCCTGGCGTGGTTTTTTTAATCAAAGGCGCTTTTTTAGCAACCGGTGCTGGCGCCTTCTTGATCGGAATTTTCTTGGCCGGAGCTTTTTTGGCGACTGGCGGAGACGCTTTTTTGACAGGTGCGGGAACTGTTTTCCGGGCGGGAGTGACCGAGGGCTTTTGGGTCGCGGCGGATGCCTTTTTGATGGGCGGTTTGGCCTTGGCAGGAGTGTTCTTTGGCACAGGTTTTGGAGTCGCTTTCTTCAGGGACGGTTGGGACGACTTGGCCGTGCTTTTCTTGGAGACGGCGGTCTTCTTGGTGGATTGGGTAGCAGTTTTGGCTGTTTTGACCTTCGGCTTGGATGGTTTGCTCTTGCTCACTGGATTAGCTCCTCTTGTTGTGAAGTGTCAGCCACCCTTTGCCTTCGATACCTGCGATGCGCACGGCTTTGGTGTTGGTCGTGGGGCCGGGATAACAGAGCCGGAGTGTCAGTGGAACATTGTTCCAATTACCTAATTGAAGCTGTTCCAGCAATGAGCGGAATTGGGGGTCATCACGATTGAAGTAAGCATAGACGGTACCCTGCTCTGCCGGGTGCTTGAGTTCGATGACTTCCTGTCCGGCTCCCGTGCTCATTTCTACGTTACCGGATGGTTTGGAGGCAATGACTCTGAATAAGGTGGGATGATCAGGGCGGGTGGAGATAAATTCTTTCCAATCGAGCTCGCTGTAACGGACACTGCTTTCCCAATCTACCCGGATCGTTTGCTCGTTCATCTTCTCTACAATCAGGCAAACGGGATCGTCATCCGTGAAAAAACTCTGCACATAGGCAAGCTGGTGTCCGGATTCTAACATCGGCAGCACCCATCCGAGTTTGTGCCATTTGGTGTTGTTCAGTGGATGCTTCCTATAATATGCCTCCATGAGTGGCAGGACACGCTCTCCGTCACGGGAATAGATCGCCTTATCTGCCACGGTGGTGGCGGAAAAAAACTTGCGCACCACATCCTCAATCATTGGTCGGAATTTTTCGACGTCCATTAGGGCTGGAGTGTCGGTCTGTGGGCCTGGAATCGTATTCGCCAGAGAAAGCGGACTTACCGCCGGAGTTGGAGGTTTTTGTGGAATTGGACGCACGACACCTAATCCGGAATCACTAACTGCCGTGTTCGCGCCAGACCATTGATAGTCATGGTGAGATTGCATGGCATTTTCGACAAAGGCCGAATCAATCTGCGGACCATCCTTGTCGAGCTGGATCACGATCACATAGAAAACAACTGCCACAGTGACCACCAGCGCAGTGCAGCCGATCAGCTTTGCAATGCTGTTAAGCATCACCTCTCGGCGCCTAATTCGGCTCAAACGAGGCTTATTGGTGGTATCGGTCATGGAACTTCACAGTGATGGAGCCGAAGGCGGGAATTGAACCCGCGACCCGCGCATTACGAATGCGCTGCTCTACCTCTGAGCTACTTCGGCCCGTGTGACGGGAAGGTTGAAGCTTTATGTTATAGCGGCACTGAAGGAATTGTCATTTTCTTTCTGCGGTGAGTCATAGATTTCCATCCACTCAAAGAGTCCCTTGCGTGCTTCACCTCTTGGTGGAGGTTGGTCTATCACTTCCCCCGATTTCCTATGCCACCCCCTTCTTTAAAACTCTCCGCTTATGCCGAGTTTCAGGCGGAATTGAATCAAATTCAGAAGCACAAGTGGCTTGTCAGCGAAAAGGAAGGATTTGATGTGGGATTCGACCGGGCTCTTACGGAGTGGGTTAGCAAGCACCGTCAGGGATGGCGGCGCGAGCGGAACAAGGAAGCTGGCAAGGCCCCTTGATGTGCTAAACGTCCCGATCACACCAGTTTGGCGGATCGGGCGCAGCAGTGTTTCACCTTGGCCGGGCGCTACTTGAAAAACAGCGGGATCACAAGGATGGCCAAAATATTGACCACCTTGATCATGGGGTTCACGGCAGGGCCTGAAGTATCCTTGTATGGGTCTCCTACCGTGTCACCGGTCACTGCCGCCTGGTGCGCGAAGCTGCCCTTCCCACCGTGATTACCTTCTTCCACATACTTTTTAGCATTATCCCAGGCGCCACCAGCGCTGGTCATGGCGATGCCGACGAACAGACCCGTAATGATCGTTCCGATCAGCAGGCCACCGAGGGCTTCCTTGCCCAAAAAGGCTACACCGACCACGAAAATGATCGGCAACAGGGCAGGGGCGATCATTTGCCGTAGGGCCGCCTTGGTCACAATGTCCACACACTGACCATATTCAGGCGTGTCCTGACCGGTCAGGATGCCGGGCTTGGCAGCGATCTGGCGACGAACTTCACGAACCACGGCGCCCGCTGCACTGCCGACGGCGTCCATGCCAAAGGCAGTGAACAGATAGGGCAGTAAACCACCGATAAACATGCCGATGATGACCTGCGGGTTCATCAGGTCAAAAGCGATCACCTCCAGGTGCAGGAAGGCTTTCAATTCTTCCACGTAGGAGCCAAACAACACCATGGCGGCGAGTCCGGCAGAGGCGATGGCGTATCCCTTGGTCACCGCCTTCATGGTGTTACCCACGGCATCCAGTTCGTCGGTGATTTTGCGCACTTCTTCAGGCAGGCCGGACATCACCGCGATACCACCGGCATTGTCGGTGATGGGGCCGAAGGCATCCAGGGAAATAATGATGCCACTGAGGCTGAGCATGGACACCACGGCCACGGCGATGCCATACAGGCCGCCCAAATCCCAGCATACCCAGATGGAACTCGCGATAGCCAGCACGGGAAGGAGGGTCGCGTGGTGTCCCACGCTGATGCCGGCGATGATGTTGGTCGCATGGCCCGTTTCAGAGGCTTTGGCAATGCGGCGCACTGGGGCGTGAGCGGTGCTGGTGAAGTAGTTTGTGATCCACACCACCACAAAGGTCAGAATGATGCCAATGATGGCGCAATAAAACAGGCTGTCCGCAGTGATCGTCTTGCCCGCCATGCTCACGGCGTTCGGGAAAATGGCAGCCGTGGCCCATTTGAAAAGAACCGCTGAAACGAGACCGGAGACCGCCACGCCGCTCACCAGGGAGGCTGTTGCTTTCTGCTTCACGAAGTTCACCCAACCGATGCCCAGGAGGGAAGACAGAATGGAAAGGCCGCAAAGGACAAATGGATAAACGATCACCGCGTGATTACCCTCAGGTCCGGTCAAGTGGCCCACCAACATCGCCCCGATCAGGCTCACGGCATAGGTTTCAAACACGTCAGCGGCCATGCCCGCGCAGTCACCTACATTGTCACCCACGTTGTCTGCAATCGTGGCTGGATTGCGGGGATCATCTTCGTTGAGATTTTGCTCGATTTTGCCCACGAGGTCTGCGCCCACATCAGCTGCCTTGGTGTAAATGCCGCCTCCGAGACGTGCAAACACTGAGATCAACGAACTGCCCAGAGCTAGGCCGATCAGTGAATCAATCGCGGATTTCACTCCACCCATCTTTTCCATCACCAGATAAAACACACCTACCGAGAGCAGACCCAAGGCCACTACCAGCAGGCCGGTGACCGCGCCACCGTTGAACGCGATTTTTAATGCCGGATGTGCACCCACGCTGGCTGCCCAGGCGGTGCGGACGTTTGCGCGCACGGCGACCATCATGCCGATGTAACCTGCCACCATTGAACATGCAGCACCCACCACGAAACCTGCACTCGCAGCGCCACCGCGTGCATACCAGACCACCGCAAACACCAAGATAGCGATCATGCTCACAGCACGGATCTGCCTGCTCATGTAGGCTTTGGCCCCTTCTTGAATGGCTCCACCAATGAGGGCCATTTTATCATTGCCTGGTGAGGCTGCGAGAATTTGGCGGATGAGGAGAATCGCAAAAACCAGACCCACGACAGCGAGGACGATGGAAATCTGAATGCCTTGAGTTAGGAGGAATGACGGGGTCACGAGAGATCAGTTTGCTGTTGGTTGGTCCGGGGGTGAGGCCGGAATTGGGCCGCGAATTCTAGCGGTGTCATGCAGTCTGGCAACAGGCTTTTCTAAGCGAATGAACAGCGATGATCACCTCAGTAACGGTTCTGAGCATATAGGTACGGAATGGGGTGATTGTTCACTGAAGCTTCCTGGACCGTTAATGTGGCGCAATTGCAGCACATCTTGAGCTTTAAAATCGAATGCCAGCGCGCAGTCCGATGGTTGTGGGAGCACCGCTCTCTCCAACGAAACCTGAGGGTGCGAGTCCCGGGTGGCTGACTGCAAGAGGGATGTAATTGGTGCCGAAAGCGTTGTTCACGAAAGCTTCGGCATGCCAAGAACCTCCGCGGATTCCGAGCCGGAAGTTGGCTAGTGTGTAGGCATCCTGCGCTGCTGTGTTTTGGGCGTCATAGTTGAATGAGCCGATGGTCTGTATGTCGCCACGGGCGTAAAGATTGAGCCGGGTTGTGAAGGGGACATCAACGAGAAAACCGAAACTGGTGGTGTAGTCCGGGGTGAAAGGGAGTTGCCTTCCGCTGATCGGAATGCCCCCGTTGCTGGCGTTTGACAGGAAGTGTGTGTCCTGCCAGCCGGCGCTGCCGAGGATGCTGATCAGGTGGTTGATCTTGTAGTCGAGATTGACTTCGAGCCCCTGAGATGTGGCACCGCCGGAATTGGTGATGAAGAACTGGTTGATGCCGAGTGACTGATTGAGTTGGATATTCTTCCAATCGGTGTGAAAGGCAGCGAGGCTAAAGCCTGCTTTGTTGGCCAGCGCGCGGCCTTTGAGACCGATTTCGTAATTCCAACTCCGCTCCTCGCCATATATTGACGGGCCAATGGAATTGAAGCCTCCGGCTTTGTAGCCCCCTGCCATGCTGAAGTAGGCCATGAGGTCGGGCCTGACACGATAGCTGATGGCGGTTTGGGGTGTGACTTGGCTGAACGAACGGTTTGCATTCACCCGACTGGATGGGCCGGGTGCCGGGAGGCTGGTGTTGAGGAGGTCAGCATCCTTGTTTTCGTAATCCAAGCGCAGGCCGGTGGTGATGTCGATTCGATCCCTTAGCGTGAGCGTGCCCTGCACATAAGAACCTATGCCGAGATCGGTGATTTGTGCCTGATTCAGCGCCTGTGATGGCGCGAGGCTTAGCGGCGGATTCAGTGAGGTTGTGACATGTTGTTCGTAATCGGCCGAAAAGAGGAATATCCCGGCCTGCAATCTTAGCGTCGCCTCTGGTCCGAGTGTGATGGGTTTGGTGGCCGGGTTGGCAAAGTGGAACTCCTGTGTCCAGGTGCTCATCTTTTCGCGATTGAAGCGCGTGGCCAGGGGGAAGGGGAGATGATCGAAATCGGTGCTGTCGATGGTCTCCCAGCCAACATAACCAGTCGTCGAAGTGAAATCGAAACCGTCGGCATGATACGTGACCAGCAACGTGGGCATGACTACATCGCGCGCAGTGAAACCCACGAAGTCGCTTGTGGCCTGACGCGGTTGATGGCGCTGAGCGGCAAGATCATTCAGCGCGTAGTCGCCATCGTTTGCGGATTCACCTGCGACGACGAGACGAACTTCAAGCGCGTCTCCTGGGGTCCAGAGGAACTGAGCTTTGCCAAAATTGGCGCTGCGATTGTCGATGTCATTGCCAGTGAGCGTGCTGGTGGTGAACCCGTCGCGCTCGCTGTGGCCGCCCGCGAAACTGAATCCAAGCTGATCCTGAATCAACGGTGTGGTCACGCTGCCGCGGAAATCGTAAAGATTGTAGCTGCCAAAGGTTGTCTGAAATTCGCCACTAAAGCTTGAGAGTGAGGGACGGCGACTGGTGATGTTGATCAATCCACCGACGGTGTTGCGTCCGTACAATGCGCCGAGCGGGCTGCGCACGAAGTCGATCTGCTCGATGTCGAGCAACTCAAGGCTTGAGGAGTTGGCATTGAACTGCGGAACACCGTCGATGTAGGTCGTGACGCCCGGATTCATGGCGGAGGAACCGATGCCTCGAAAGCGCGGGTTGCTCAGTTTGCGTGCGCTGAACTCTGTGAAGATCGTGTTAGGCGCATGCATTGCCGCATCCTTAACCGTGCGCACCATGGCTGAATCGAGGAAGTCGTGAGAACTCACCGTGGCACTGAGCGGTAAACTGAGAAGATCCTGGCGCAACTTTGGCGCGGAGATACGCGCGGATTCGATTTCAGGCACGATCTTTGCCACGCAGAGCGGAATGGCGCGGGGGATTGCTGAGGATTCTGCGGCCGCTGATTCACCCGAAAACGCGGGCAGAAGCAGGCAAAACAGGAGGCGCTGGCAGGACATGTCGTGTCTGGTTAGGGGACGTTGGGTGGAATCAGTCAAATGGTTTGTTAGTGCGGGCGGGAGACGCTTCTGATGCGGGGTAAATGTCAAATGCGGTGCCAAAAACAACCTAGCCAATGCCACAGCCTGGTTAATATCTGGGCACTTTGACATCCACTTCATCAGACCAGGCCGTGATGCCGCCGGTCACATTCGTCACGTTGGTGAAACCAAGGGACTGCAGGCTGGAAACGGCTTTGGCACTGCGTCCGCCAAGTTTGCAGTGGACGTAGACGGGAATGTCGCGCGGGATTTCGGCTGCCCGGTTGGTGACCTGTGCCAGAGGGATGAGGGTGGCTCCACTGATGTGCGCTGTGGCATATTCGTCAGGCTCCCGCACGTCGATAAGGAGGTGTGGTATTCCGTCTTTTCTGATTTGGTTCAATTCCTGAACGCTGATGGCTGGGACGGCGGCGGTCGGGCTGATGCCGCAGAAGCCCTCATAGTCGATGGGTTCGGTGATGCTCGGTTTTTCCCCGCATACCGGGCAATCGGGATCACGACGCAGAGTGAAGGTGCGGAAGCGCAGACTCAGTGTGTCTACATGCAGCAGTTTTCCCAGCAGTGGCTGGCCGATGCCGGTGATGAGCTTGATGGCCTCCAATGCTTGCATGGTGCCGATCAGTCCCGGAAGAACGCCGAGCACACCGCCTTCGGCGCAACTTGGGACCAAACCCGGCTTCGGCGGTTGCGGTGACATGCAGCGGTAACAAGGAGCTCCGAGATGTGGTGCGAAGACGCCGACCTGCCCCTCAAATCGTAGGATGCTGCCATAGACATTGGGCTTTTTAAGCCACACCGCCACATCGTTGGAAAGGTAGCGTGTCGGAAAATTGTCAGTGCCGTCAATGATGATGTCATAATTGGCAGCGATGCGCAGTGCGTTAGTCGCATTGAATCTCTCGGCGTAGGCCTCAACTGAGAGGTGTGGATTGATATCCAACAGTCGCTCACGTGCTGCGTCGAGTTTTGGACGGCCGACGGCACTTTGCCCAAAAAGGAGCTGACGCTGAAGGTTTGAAACCTCAACCACATCCGGATCCACCAATCCCAAGCACCCAACACCAGCGGCGGCGAGATACATGGTGATGGGCGATCCCAATCCGCCGGCACCGATGCAGAGCACGCGCGCGGCTTTGAGTTTACGCTGACCGTCCATTCCGAATTCCGGCATGGCAATATGGCGGGCGTAGCGTTGCAGTTCAGCGGGAGAGAGGTCAGGCATGGCAGGCACTAAGTTGAGCATGGGCTTCATTCATGGGCAAGGCGAGTCATTGCGCCGAGCGATCTTGAGACCTCACCGGTTGTCATCCTGACCGGTTCATTCATCAGGCAGCATCCCGGTTCGGGAAACGTTTACCGACTTGCTTTGGTAAAACAGGCGCGCTCTTCAGGTAGCATTTTGGCCTTGGGGTCAATGTCGCTCAGCGCCACGCGTGCAGCCTCCTTGGCATTGTCAACGGAACAGTCCCTTGTGATGGCGGCCAGGACGGCTTTTTGACCTGGAGTCAGACGCTCCAAGTCCATGTCCACCAGAAAGCGAACGGCTGAATCCATGTCATGAAGCCGCCAGTAGGCCAGGGCCATGAGCAGGCGCCGTTGATAGTCTTTGGGGCGCGTGTCCAGTAGCTTTTCCACCTGGGTGAGTGCGAGTTCTACCTCACGTCCGACGAGCAAATTGGCATAAAGAAAGTGCTCCAGGTAAGTGCTGTCGTCCGGCCAGCGGCGCACGGCCTCACCGGCGGCCGCGATCAGACCTTCGGTGTTGCCATTGAGTTCGGTGGTGCGGATCAGGCCCTGGTAGCCCGGGCGTTCCGATTTTGGATTGAGTGCCACGGCGCGGTAGGCTTCCTCGGCGATGTCATTGTGACCGCGATCTTCGGCGTATTTGGCGATTTTTTCGAGCAATCCCGACTGATGCTCAATGTCCGCTGCATTTTTAGCCACAATGAGGGCGGCGCGCGTTTCTTCAGGCGTCTTGTGCAGAACATAGGCCAGATGTGCGTGGAAGAAAGTACTCACACTCTTGGTTAGGATGCTGTTGACTTTCGGGTCGTCAACTAGGCGCTCCAAGTCCGCATAGCGTCCGAGCATTGTCAGGACGGTGAGGTAATTTTCCAAAAGGGGTTGGAAGCTTTTGGCCTCGTCCTCACTTACCAGGGCCAGCACTTTGAGATACTCATTCTGCGGTGGCTCCACCAGCCAGCGAACGATTGGGACCAGATCCTCGCGTTTGCGCCCGCGTGCTGATTCGACGGCTTCCTGAATGAGATCGCTTTTACGCAGTGGCTCCAGCCGGAGTTGTCGCCTGAGTGCGGCGACGAGATGCCAACCGCTGCCTTTCGGATGGGTGCGCAAACGCTGGATCAGCGTCTTCGACTCACTGGGGGGTAGATTTTCAAAACCATCTAGCAATTCCAATGCTTGAAGGCTGAGGTCGTCGTCGCCTTCTGCCACCTTCCATGCCAGACGAATGCCCTCCGCCACTTCCCCGCTGTCCTTGGTGGCGATCTGGATTCTGGCAAGTCGCAGACTGTGCTGGCGGTCTTCCGGGTGCTTCTCGGCGTAGGCCTTCAACGCCTTGGTCAGCATGTCATCCTTTTGGTTTTTCCCCCAGACGGATTCCGCCAGCTTCATGATTTCCTCGTTGGGTTTCTGGTTGTTGAGGATTGTTTCCAGCAAATCAGAAGCTTCCTTGGGGCGCTGCAGATTGAGCAGGGCACGCACGCGCATCTGGCGGTCGATGTCTTTGGTGGCTCCGCGCAGTTCCAGCTGGTCGAGAAAGTAGAGTGCCTCCGGTCGCCTTGCCATGGTCAGAAACTCCGCATTCATGCGCAGGGCATTGATGTTGTCCGGGGATATTTGGACTGCCTTTTGAAGCTTGGCAAAAGCCGTCGGCAGTTGCCCGTCATTTGCCAGTGTCTTGGCTTCTTCGTAGAGCCTTTCTGCCTGCCAGTCCTGATAACCGTCCTGAAGCGGCTTGGCATAAAAGAAGCCGGCGATGACCAGTCCGAGGCTGGTCACGACCAGTCCACTCATGGCAATCCAGCGCGCTGTTGTCGATTGCCTGTCCCGGTGCGCCTGAGTCGGTGGCACCAGCCAGTGCCAGGCTGCGATGATGGGGCGCAGCAATACAAAGGGTTTACGGTTTCCGTCCTGATTTGGATCGATCGATTGGCTGGTGAGCACTACGCGGAGTTGGGGTTGGGGAGGAGAGAGTAGCGAACTAAAGCCCGGGCTCAATGATCAAACACAGCCTACTTTTTTACCACAACCTGACCGTCGGTGTAATGCAATAAACGGTTTTTAAGCCCGCGCTGGCTCTGCTTGTGGACGAAGACCGCCGTGTCACCAATTTCCAGATGATTCTCCGAGGGGCCGGAAAAAAGATTGACCCAGGCCAGTTTCAACCATGACATGCCGGCCTTATCTCCGTCTCCACAGCTGACGTATTCCAGGGAAAGAAGCTCACCGGGGTGTTCGCTTTCTTCGGCGTGATACTTCTCCCGCAGGAAGTCGGAGAACTCCCGGGTATAGATGAAGCCACAAGGGTGGCGCTGCATTTCCAAAGCCATTAGGTAAAAACGAAGGACCGATCATGAATGCCATCCATGCCGGGCCGTGCAACCAAAGAAATGCGGGTGATTGTTGGGTGTTGACGATGGTGGCTTTACTTACTGAATCGCGTGAGGAAGATGTCGGTCAAATCTATGAGTTTCCCAACCATTGCCAAAACCGCCATGCCTCTTTTCGCGACCTTTCCCATCCAAGCGAGTTTCCAGATGCTGATGACCTTGGTGCTCGCCTCGGCGGCTCTGTCTGCCGACTATGAGGTGGGCAATGGGAAAGAGTTCACCTCGATCGGCCAGGTCCCATGGCAGTCGCTTGCAGCGGGTGATCATGTGCGCATCCATTGGCGTGAGAAGCCTTATCATGAGAAGTGGGTTCTCTGCTGTCGCGGAACGGAGGCACAGCCAATCGTCATCAGCGGCGTGCCGGGGCCTAAGGGTCAGTTGCCCGTCATTGATGGTCGTGATGCCACCACGAGTGACGCTTTGAATTACTGGGGTCAGGAGCGCGGAGTTCTCAAGATTGGCGGCTCCAATCAGCCTGCTGACAGGATGCCGGCTCACCTCGTGGTGGAGAATCTCGACATCTGTGGCGGTCGAAAGCCGTTTACTTTTGCCGGACGCAGAGGCGTGACCGCTTACAGCAAAGATGCGGCGAGCATCAACGTCGAGAAGGTCGAGCATCTCATCCTGCGCAACTTGGTGCTGCATGACAGCAGCAATGGTTTGATGGTCAGCCCGCAGTCGAGTGATGTGCTGGTGGAGAAATGCTCGTTTTTCGACAACGGAAATGAGGGCAGCATCACCGAACACAACACTTACACGGAATCCAACGGGATGGTCTTCCAGGGCAACCATTATGGCCCGCTGAGAAAGGGCTGCAGCGGCAACAATCTCAAGGATCGCTCGGCAGGACTGGTCATTCGCTACAATTGGATCGAAGGCGGTAATCGCCAGCTTGATCTGGTGGACTCGTATGAAAGTCCTGCGATTAACAGTTCGCCAAATTATCGCAAGACCCTGGTGTATGGAAACACGTTCATCGAGCGTGAAGGCGACGGTAACAATCAGATCGTCCATTACGGCGGCGACAGCGGCAAGGCGAAGTTCTATCGAAAAGGCACGCTTCACTTTTATCACAACACCGTCATCTCGAGCCGGCAGAGTTCGACCACGGTGTTTCGGCTATCCAGTGCGGATGAGTCCGTGGATTGCCGAAACAATGTGTTTTACGTCACGTTAAAGGGGCGCAATCTGGCTCTGATGAGCTCGCAAGGTACGCTGAAACTCCAGCGCAATTGGTTGAAGGAAGGTTGGCGTGAGAGCTTGAGTGATTTTTCCGGAGTGATCGAGGGAGCCTCAGAAGTGGTGGTGGGCGAAGCGCCCGGCTTTGAATCATTTGAGAAACAGGATTTCCATCTCACCGTCACTTCGCCGTGCCTTGGTGCAGGAGTTCCGCTTGCGCCCGAGTTGCTGCCTGATCATGCCGTTACCCGGCGCTATCTGCCTCATCAGGATACTGAGGTACTGCCCGCGCAGGCCATCTACAATCTTGGTGCCTATTGAGCGTAAACATTCATCGTCACTTACTCCATGCCCACTCGTCTTGCGCTCTTTATTGGTTCCTTGCTGCTATGTCACCCGGGTTGGGCTCAGCTGGCCTTTCAGGAGCGCTATGTGGATGGCTACGTCAATGAGGATGCGACGGGTGCCCATGTGTTAGGCTGTTGGAAATTTGATGGGGCTTTTCCGATGGGTGATGCCACAGGCAAGGGAAACGACATCAAGCTTGATGGTGCGCTCCTAAATGCCGAAGGACGATTTGGCCAATCGCTGGACACGTCCCATGAGTCCCCGGTGCAGACCAAACGGCATGCCGCAATGATTGCCAACTCGCCTGTTTTGTCACCGCAGGGTCCTTTCTCCATGGAAATGTGGATACGTCTCAAGCCGGGATTCAATCCTGCACTCGGCTGCGGCCTGCTCGATAAAAAAGATGTCGACCCCACGGATTACCAGTGGCAGCTCGGCCCGGAGGAAAAACCCGGCTTGAGAAGGATGCTGGTGACACTCGGCTTTGGCAGCGCATCGAAGGTTTTTTCTTCAGCGCCAATCAAGGTCTCCGCCGATGTCTGGCAGCATGTGGCATTCACTTATGATGCCGCCGGCCGTGTGACGTTTCATTTCAATGGCCGCCCGGCTGGCAGCCTGAAGTTGGAGGGCTGTGGAAAGATCACGCCAGGTGCCAAACCCTTGAGCATCGGAGACAATCTCGGCCACTACGCCAGTTTCCCCGGATCCATCGATCAAGTGCGCATCAGCAACGGGGTGCTGAATTATGCACCATTGGCCATTCAATTCATTCTCACCCGGCAAGTTTGGCAGCGCATGGAGGCGAACAACCGACTCTATGTCGACAGCACCAATCTGCGTCGTGATTTGATGGCCAAGCCTGAGGTGAGGCTGGCTCTTGGCGATACTGAAATCGTGGCAGCATTGCCCGATCTCAATCCGGTGAACGAAAAGAGATGCACACGGCGAACCCGGTTCACCATGGACACGACGCTCAAGCCCGGCAAATACGTGCTGCGGGCCACGGTCCAAAGTGGTGAGCATCTCATGGATAAGATGGTCGAATTCCATATTATGCCGCGTCCGGTGCCGCGCATGCCTCTCGTGATGCTGGATGCCGGACCGGATGATTTTTCCAGGCTGCGTGAGATGGGTTTCACGCACTTCAAGGGTTTTGACAATGAGGATGGTGCCTACTGGAAGGGCGATACATCAGGTCCGCCATCGCGATACGAGCGAAGGATGAAACTCCTTGATGATGCCCTGGCCAATGAGTTGCGTGTCTCCGCCATGCTGTCTCCCGCCGCCATGCTCGCTGATTCAAAGCTCAATCAAGATGATGCACACCTGCGGCTGGACAGGTCTGGCAAACCGTATCCCGGGCGTGATATCAGTGCGCTGAACCCGGATTTTGTTCGGCAATTCGAGGATATCGGGAAGCAGTTTGCACTGAGATACGCAGCGCATCCCGCGTTGAATTCCGTGATGATCAATGAGGCGGCGCGGGCTCACACGGAAGTCAGCTTTAATCCGGTGGATGTGGCGGACTATCGCAAGATTTCCGACTCGGACATCCCTCCGGAGGTTGTGACGAAATCCGGCGTGGACTGGACTCAACTGCCCGGTTTTCCGGCGGATCGCGTGATCGCAGATGATCATCCGATTCGGAGATTTTATCATTGGTTCTGGATTGTGGGTGATGGCTGGAATGGTCTTCACAGCGCCATGAGCAAGGGCCTGAAGGGAGCTGTCGCGGAGAGACCCGACATCTGGACATCGTACGATTCCGCGCTGGAGCAGCCCGGCATCAGTGGCGCTGGCGGTCAGGTGGATGTACTTGCGAACTCGGCAGGCACTTATCCCGAACCGTTGCGCACCGGCATGTGCGCTGATCAACTCGCCGCCATGAACGCTGCGGGTGACCGGCATCAAAAAATCATGCTGATGACCGGACTCGCCTGGGATCGCTCCAAGACGGCGCCAAGTGGTGACAAAGAGGCAGGCTTCAATGTGTCATGGGAGATGAGCCATCCGGATGCATCGGCCATCACCATCGCTCCCATGCCTTTGCGCGAAGCTTTCTGGACAGCCATGGCGCGTCCGATTCAAGGTATCATGTTCAAAGGCTGGCAGGAACTCTCGGATGTGCCTGACAGCGACGGCATTCGCCACCAAACAAATCCTGATGCTGAGTTTGTGCTGAAGGAACTGATTCATGAAGTCGTCGAGCCACTGGGCACTTCGCTCATGCTTGTTCCGGATGCACCAGCAGACGTTGTCCTGCTTCAGAGCTTCACTTCCCAAATGTTTGCAGGTCGTTCTGGTTACCGCGACGCGCAGACTTGGACCGCCGACTTATGGCTGGCCATGCAGCATGCTCATGTGCAGACCGACATTCTGTTTGAGGAGACATTGCTCAGGGGCGGGCTTGAGGGGCGCAAAGTGCTCCTCATGCCGGAGTGTGACGTGCTCACCAAAGATCTCGTCTCCCGCATCATTGAATGGCAGAAAAAAGGAGGCAAAATCATCGCCGACGAGTTTCTCTGCCCGGCCATCAAAGCCGATGTCACCCTGCCAAGTTTCAAGCGCACCAACAAGGCCCAGCAGGATAAAGCCAAGGTGCTTGAGCTGGCTCAAACCATTCCCGCACACATGCAGACCCTGGGTTGGTCGCCCGGAATCAGTTGTGACAATCCTGAGATCATCGTGCGAACTCGCCGCTACGGTGATGCCTTGTATGTCTTCGTTGTGAATGATTTTCGCGAGCCCGGCAACTATGTCGGCCAGCATGGACTCGTGATGGAAAACGGATTGCCTTCAACGGGTGTTTTGACGCTGCATCAG
>CANJVS010000007.1 GCA_947477755.1 Verrucomicrobiaceae bacterium
CCCTCATCTCCAGCGGCACGCAGCCCAGCGGTGGCCAGGCATGCTGGGGCAGCGGCTTCATCCCGAGCGTCTATCAGGGCGTGCAGTGCCGCAGCAAAGGCGATCCTGTTTTATATGCCAACAATCCGGCCGGCATGAGCCGGGAGATGCGCCGCAAGACGCTCGACACCCTGAAGGAGATCAATGAACTTCAGGCGGCTGAACTCGGCCACCCTGAGACAGTCACCCGCATCTCGCAGTATGAGCTCGCCTTCCGCATGCAGACCAGCGTGCCGGAGGTCATGGACATTTCCAAAGAGCCCCAGCATATCATCGACGCCTACGGAGCCAAGCCCGGTGAATCCAGCTTTGCCAACAACTGCCTGCTCGCCCGCCGCCTGATCGAGCAGGGTGTCCGCTTTGTGAACCTCTTCGACTGGGGCTGGGATTTCCACGGCACGGGCGTGGACAACGGCATCACCGAAGGCCTAACCAAAAAAATGGCAGCAACCGACAAGCCGGTCGCCGCCCTGATCAAGGATCTCAAGCAGCGCGGCCTCCTCGACGACACCCTCGTCATCTGGGGCGGTGAATTCGGCCGCACACCCTTCCGCGAAGGCCGCACAGCCGCCAGCAAGGTGCTCGGCCGCGATCACTACCCCGACTGCTACACCCTCTTCATGGCCGGCGGCGGCGTGAAGGCAGGGTTCGACTACGGCAGCACCGATGAGCTCGGTTTCCACATCGCTGAAAACAAAGTCCACGTGCACGATTTCCAGGCCACCATCATGCAGCTTCTTGGATTCGATCATGAGCGGCTCACTTACCGCTTCCAGGGCCGCAACTACCGCCTCACCGACATTCATGGGCATGTGGTGAAGGATCTGATTGCGTGACCGGCATTCATTCCGCTTTCAGCGCCCAAAGCTGTTTCATCGTTGCCAGATAGACGACGCCGTTCGCGGCAGTCACGGTGGCACTGATGGGAGTTTTGAGCTCAAGATTGGAGAGGAGTTTCATTTCCCGGCCTGCCGCGAGAACGCAGAAGTTTCCTTTGCGCGTGCCGAGGTAGATCTTGCCATCAGCAACCATCGGCGAGGCCCAGAACGTGCCATTCATGGGATGAGTCCACACGGTTGTGCCGGTCTTAGCGTCAATGCAATGCACGGTGCCATCGGCATCCGTCGCATAGACGAGACCATCGTGCACCGCGGCGCTGCTGAGTGTGTGTTTGCCTAACGCGCAGCTCCACACTTCCATGCCATTCCGCGGGTCAACACACTTGAGCCAGGATTCGTTCTTGCCCCAAAACACATCGCCACCGCCCGCGATGAAGAGTTTCCCGTCCGCAATCACCGGCATGCCATAGATGTTGCTGGGCCCTTCCTGCTTGTTCTGCGTGTAGAAATGCACATTCGATTTGGGTGCCCTTGGATCAAGGTCGTATTGCCAGCGCTTCGTCAGTTTCACCACCTCACCGGTTGGCGTGGCGGATTCCAAAGGCTCAAAGGAATAGGTTATTCCGTTGCCCCCGCAGAAGAAGATTGTCGGCTTGCCATCCACCTCGGTGAAACTCGGCGATGACCAGGTCGCATGAAAAATGTTAGGCGCGATATGCTCGTCGTCACGGGCGAGAAACTTACCGGAGGCCTTGTCCACGACGATCAGGCTCGGAGCCTCAGGCCGGCGAATGAAGCGGTGGGTGTTGTCCACACCGGTGCCGGTGTTCACGTACAAATGCCCGCCATGAATGAGGATCGAGCTGTGCGCATTGTCGTGACACCAGATGCCGCAGGCTTCCTTCATGTCGAGCAGCCACACGATATCCGCATCCAGAGGCCCGGGCGTCACCGCAGGCTGATCACGTAGTGTCAGATGCTTCCCCTCATCCTGGTAGGGTCCGTCATTGCCATTCGCCATGCCATGCACATCCAGGCACACGACCTCGCCGCGATTGGTGACCAGATATGCACGGTCACCTTCGATGGTGGCTTCCGACGACATGCCTGTCTCAGGCCAGTCGAAGTATTTGTCATCCTCCAGCTTCGGCACCACGAGCTGCCATAGCAGATGTCCGTCTTTTTCATCCAGGCACATGAACACCCCGCGGTCGCCGGCATGCTTCGGATCCCGCGGATTCGTGTTGTTGGTGCCGATGAAGATGCGCCCGTCAGCCACCATCGGTGTCGAATGTGTCTGTGTTCCGAGATCCACGACCCACTTCACATTCTTCTTCGTCTCAGGATCAAATCCATCCGGCAGATGCTGTTCATGCGAGACCAGATTCCTTGTCCACGCCTGCCCCCACTGAGGCTGATCGGCGGCAAAAGAAGCGACAGGAAGCAGAGCGAGGGCGATTCGGAGGATGGACATCAAAAACCAAACGCACCAGTTCGGGCGCTTCACGCTGACAGGGATCGGAAAGGAAGTGACAAGGTGCATGTCCGCGTGGCGTATTGCCTTGTTCCATCATGAACCGTCGCCACTTTCTTCAATCCACCGCCGGAGCAGCGCTCGCCACCCCGTCCTGCTCCTCGCTGACCAGTGCCCCTGATGCCCTGATCATCGACACTCATCAGCACCTGTGGGACCGCCATGTCATCAGTCCGCCCTGGCTTGCGGGAGCACCTGAGGTGCTGCGTCATGATTACCGGACTGCGGAATACCTGAAGGCCACCGAGGGCCTGAACGTGAAAGCCATTTACATGGAGGTCGATGTGGCTCCGCGCGATCATGTCCGGGAGGCGGACGCCATCGTGGCCCAATGCCGCGCTAAAAACACGCCCACCATTGCAGCCACGATCGGTGGCCGGCCTGCTTCAGCAGACTTCGAAACCTATGTGAAGCGCTACGCCGGCAACGGCATCGTCAAGGGCCTGCGTCAGGTGCTGCACGGCGACTCCACCCCTCCAGGCTTCTGCCTGGGCAAAGATTTCGTGCGTGGCATTCAGACGCTTGGCAAACACAGGCTCAATTTTGAACTGACCATGCGCCCCACCGAACTGAAAGACGGCGTGAAACTCATCCGCCAGTGCCCGGACACTCACTTCGTTCTCGACCACTGCGGCAACGGCGATCCAAAGGCTTTCAATCCAAAACTCGGCCCGGGTTTGAAGCGCAGTTGCACCGCCGATGAATGGAAACGCGGCATCGACGCCGTCGCCGCACAGCCCGGCGTGATGTGCAAGATCAGCGGCATCGTCGCCTTTGTGCCGCCGGGCAAATGGCAGGCCGAAGACCTCGCGCCCGTGGTGAATCACTGCCTCGATGCCTTCGGTCCTGATCGCGTCTTCTTTGGTGGCGACTGGCCTGTCTGCCTTCTCGGCAGCCCCGTGCGTGGCTGGGTGGATGCCTTGAAGCAGATCGTTTCATCACGTTCTGCGAGCGAACAGCGGAAGCTCTGGTCAGGGAATGCGACCCGGTTTTATCTGAAAGGATAAAACCGGAAACAGCAGCTCAAAGATCAGGGATTCACGGCCGGATCCTTCAGGATGACACTGCCGGAGAGCCTTGGTGTGCTGGTGGCGGGTGTCGTGGCATTCGGTGGTAACTGGTCGATGAGGAAGTAACCGATGCCAAACCTCTGAACAACACGTGCATCACCGATGGCGCTGGTGCGCACCCGAATGACGGCCCCCTGATAAGTGACAGCGCGAGGGATCACCAGTTCTGCCAGAGGAGGGCGCGGGATGCTGTCACTCAGAGTGAACCTGCCGGAGAATGCCCCGCTAGTGAGCACTGGCGTCAGTGTCGTGCTGGCCGGATTGTCGACGGTGTTGATCTTCGGAGTGACAACGACGCTCTTCGCCGCAATCGTCACCGGGATGTTTGGATTGCGCGAAGCAACGACATCCTGTGTGTAAGGAGCCGGGAAAGCGGTGCCGCGGACAGGCAGCGCGCCATCCTCGCTGAAGATCAGCTCAGCGTTTCTGTTCGGATCAGTCGCGGCAGTCAGGCCCATGAACACCGTGCCGGTGGTTGGTGGCGCGATGTAGCGACCACCGACAGCGACAAATGGAACTGGCTGCGTCACCGTGGTCGGCGTGACTCCGGTAGCGGTCAGCGTGGTGCCGAAGCCGGAGCGGTAAGTACGCGCTGCGGCCGGAGCGGCACTGTTTGGTGGCCGCACCTGCGTGAGGTCACCAAAGATGTCATTGTTCTCGTTCAAGGCGGCAGCCTCGATCTGCAGTTCACCGAGGATCGATCCTTTGATCGTCGTGGTATAGAGGGTCTGGAAGATGAAGAACTCACCGTGAGGTCCGATCCAGTAGGAACCTGTCAATGTTTCGCCATCGGGCGTGCGGCCTGTGAGAGTGAAGGTGCCGGCGCTGACCAACTTGAAAATTCCGTAACCGGCACCCTGAGGCACCTGCGTATCACCAATGAGCGCCGAACCGTCCGGCAGCATGGCACCAAAGGTGTAGTCGCCGACATAGGCATCTGCTTTGGCGGACACGCCACTGACCGCTGTGGCAGCCCAGTTATTGCGCCAGCCTTTGAAGGTGACGGTGTTGGTGCCATCGCTGATCGTGGCGTCAGTCAGCACGGTGACGGGCGGCGCAGGCAGAGTGCCGGGTGTGATGCCCAGTTTGAAACGAATGGTCAGGGCAGGCAGCGTGGTCGTGGCCGGAAGGATCAGCATGGCCTCTGGCGGATTGACCCCGTTGACGTCAATCTCAAGGTTGCCATTCGTGACGGCGAAGGTCCGGGCGATGGCGCTGCCCAAAGTCACCTTACCGCTTGCGACACCGCCGGTTGTCACGGTGAGATCAAAACGCCCGCCGAGATTGCCATTCAAAGCTGCATGACGCGCGATGGGCCCGGCATAAGTGCCTGCGATGCCATCAGGCAGCGCTTTGACGAGGATGAAGGTGGTCCACGTATCTTTATTGACCGCATTGGTAACCGTGACTGTGATCGGGTTGCCATTGGGGTTCTTTATGATGTCGGTTTTCGTCGTCGGACGACCGCTGATGACACCTGTCTTTGCATCCACTTTAAGTCCCAGCGGCAGACCAGTCACCGCATAGGTGGCGGGTGTGGTCTTCCACTTAAACAGATGATCAGGATCGGTGTCAGCAGCATCACTGAGCACTGGAATCTTCCAGCTATAGGCCCCGCCGACGATGCCCGCCGGAGGTGCCGTGGTTTCCACAATTTGCGGCACAGCATCATAAACTCGGACGAACTGCGTGCCGCCAATCACTGGCGCTGTCCCGGTGAAACCCGTCACCCGGCAGGTGTAAACATCCGTGTCGGCATGGACGAGGTTTTTGATGGTGAGCGTTTTCGTATTGCCACCGGTGAAACGTCCATCGGCAGGCAGTGCGCCGCCATTCTTGAGCCATTCAAAGACAGGCTTCACGGTCGTTGGTCCCATCACATTCACCGTCAGAGTGATCGTCTTGGTCAATTGACCGGGAACGATGGTGTTCGGATTTTCCACCACAACGATGCGGGCCGAGTCACTGATCGCGCTGCTCGCCTTGCCTGTCGCAATCACCTTGTTGTCCACCTTGAAGGTGTAGTCACCGGCCAGGGCCAGCGTGATGTTGGGGATGGTTAGGCTGTTGGCATTTGCGCCTGCAATGGCGACTGCATTCCTGCGCCACTGGACCATACGGGCATTGTTGTCACCGCCAGGAGCAGCCATGAGATTGAGAGTGCTACCGACCAGCAAGGTTTGTGAACCGGGTGATTCAAGCACCACTGCCGGTCCGGATGAAGCGGTGAAGACACACGGAGTGCTGGTGATGCCCGCCGGATTGAACGGCCCCTTCACCACGACGCTGTAAGTGGCCTGATCAGTCAAGGAGACATTCGCAATGGTGTAGCTGGAAGAAGTCTGTCCGGGAATATCGTCCGGACCCTTGCGCCACTGATAGGTGATTGGATTTGCGATCGAGCTCTCGCCATTCATGACCACCTGGAAGGTGATCGGATCACCGACTGAACCACGCCTGGTGGCCGGAAGATTGACAGCGAAGGAGAGCGGCCAATCCACAGTCAATGTGGCCGGATTGCTGAGTGCACCGGTTGGATTGACCGGGTTGGAGACGCGCACACGATACGCACCCTCCGAGGCCTGGTTAGCACCCGTGATGACGAGTGTTTCGCTTGTGGCCCCTAGAATGTCCTGACCATCCTTGGTCCACTGGAAGATGATGGGAGCCGTGCCCGTGTAGCCGCCAACGATGCTGAAGGTGACATTAGTGCCCTGCTGAACCGTTTGCGACGCAGGATCCGCGGTGAGTGCTGCGGGCTGCGCGTCACCCTTGGCAACGATTTTACCAGTGGTCATGAACGAGGTGGTGTCCCACACGGTCACCACGGGGAGCTGGAGGAGATTCAACAAATTCGCCGCGCCGCCATTGAGAGTCAGGGTGGTGAAATCCAACAGATCAAACTCCGTGTCGATGGCGGGCTTGTAACCGGGTTCAAGCTGGACCAGCAGATGTGAGCTCGAGGTGGTGAGGAAAATCGACGTGCCGACAAGTTTGGTGTAGTTCGCCGCGCCAAGGGTGAACTCGACAACGGAGTCCGCACTCACCGTGAGCGGTTGATTGATGGTCAATGTCTCGACAGGGCTGGAGGACGTCGTTGGATCTCCGGGCCTGAGCACTGCGGTATTACCCGCGGCGCCAGCCAGTGTGACCGGGCCGTTGATGGTGCCATTGCCGCCCAAGACTGCTCCAGCGTAAACAGTCACCGAACCAGTTCCTGTGGCGCTGTCGGTCATGCCCACCGGCGTATTCATCACGAGCAGGCCGCCCTCATTGATGGTGATGCCACCGCTGAACGTGTTGTTACCGGAAAGTGTGCTAATGCCGGCACCCGTCTTGATCAGCGAGAGGCGGTCATTGGTCACACCTGCTCCGCCGTCCGCCTCTGAAATGACACCCCCAATCACCACGCCCAGTCCCTCGGTGATGGAAGAAGTGAGGGTAAGCGTGTCGTCTTCACGAATGCCGGACTGCTGATTCTGCAGCGTCACGGCACCGTTAAAGTTCACCCTGCCGGTGGTCACAGAACTGGTTGCACCCAAGATGGAGGATCCCGTTCCTCCGAATGCATTCACATCGATCGGATTGGCAATGGTCAGTCCAGTGGTCGAAGCCAGGAGAGCCACCGAGCTGTTCAGGCGGTCCTCCACCCAATGCACGGCAGAGTAGTTCAGGTCGATGACGTTACCCGCCATGAAGTAGGACTTGCCTGCTGAAGTGCCGTTTTGCACGCTGACCCGCACGCCATAACGCATCTCTGTCGGCGAATCAAAATCGGCAACGCGCCCAAGATTCATGACGTTTGCGGAAAGGGAGGTGTTATCAGGATCAATAAAGAAGCGGTAAACACCATTGCGCTCAGGATTTTGGTTTTCATCCTTCACTAGAATTTGTGCATTCAGATTAGCCTTCTCGATAAAGAAGACCGCGCTGCCAATGCCAGTCATGTTAACGCGCGTTCCGCCCGGGGTGAGGGAGATCTGGAAGTCGGTGCCACTTGGGTTGATGACAAAATACGAAGTGTCAGCCGTCGTGCCCGAAGGCACCTGCTGGCCAATCAACTGAATCTCCGTGCCTGCCGGCAGATTTCCGGTCAACCGATCCGTGGTGTTATCCGCGACCGTGGGGACCAGTCCATAATAATGACCATCAATCGTCGCACCCACCTTCACAAAGGCGCCAGGCCCGTCGACGTTGCGGTTGCGGCCGTCATGGAGGGCGATGAACGTTCCTCCCTGCGCCAGCAGAGTGCCGAAGTTGGTGGCGCGATCCACGCTGATGAGCTTAGGCACTGAATCCCCGAGCTCGACAGTGGCTCCGCCTAGCGCCGTGCTGCTGCCAAGATGCAGCGAACCCGAACGGATGATTGCAGCCCCATTGATGGCGGTGCCGGGACCATTCGTTACTCCGGGGGAGGCCAGCGAAGTTCCAAAATTATTTGCCGCGTTAGTGAGACTGAGAATGCCGTCAGAAACGAGCCTGAAACCGGCCGGGCCAGTCAGCGTGCCGGTGATTGATGTGGTCAGACCGGAGGCGGGGGCAATCATGAGCGAGCCATTCAGCGCCACGGCACCCGACCATGTGGCATCGCTGTCAAAACTGATGCGCGAGTAGCCGCTGGCGTCATTCAGAATGAGGAAATTGAGATCGCCGAGCGTGTTGTTGTAATAACTCACGGCAGGAAGCCCATTCACCATTGTCAATGAAGTGAACATGCCGACATCATTCGTTGTGACCAGGGCGGCTGGAGTCCCCCATGAAGAGCCTGTCGAGGCAGGTGCCACGACATATTTGAGATCGCCGTTCGTGGCATCGTAGTAGCTGACTGCTGGCCTGTCTTTGGCTGTCGTGGGCTGGCCATTGACCAAGGCAAGACTTGGATACTGACCCACGTCACCAAGGGAGTCGAGAGTGACGGGTGCTCCCCACGAGGTGGCGGTGCTGAATGTTAGCGCGGAAACAAGCTTTTTGAGCACCACCTGAGTGTCGGGATCACGAAGGTTGTTGGTGAGCCCCGTCGCATTGCTCGCACGGATGAATTTAAGATCCAGCAGGTCTGCATCCTGATAGGCAATGGCCGGGAATCCATCAACCAAATTCAGGCTGAAGTGCGGGCCGACATGTCCTGTTCCCGGAATGACGGCAGGATCACTCCAATTGGTTAGCGGATCAGCCAGACCGTCACCATTGGTGTTGATGGCCACCACGTACTTGATTTGGTTGTTCGTCGCGTCCCCGTAGGCAATGACAGGCGTACCAATATTGGCGGCGGCGCCCGAAATGGTGACCTCATCATCAGCGGTCGAGAGCGTTCCACGGTCATCTTTGGTGAAGATGTCTCCGCCAATGTTGGCGATGATCATGGAGATGCCGATGCCGACATCGTCCAGAGAGGCATCCAGCAGCTGCGAAGCGCCCCAGCTGGCACCATTCACGTCGTTTGCCCTCACATATTCGAGATCTCCATTGATGACATCGTGGTAGGCGATGGCAGGCGCGCCGTTAACAAACAGTAGTGACGTGTATTGCCCCACGTTGATGATTTTTCTTCCGAATCCAACATCACCAACGCCGGAACTGGAAATCCGGGCGACAACCTGCTGCGTCAGACCCGTCACTCTGGTAAGCAGGCCGCCCAGAACGATGTGGCCATCACTCATGAGGAAGATGTCACGCACTTCCTGATCCGGATTTGGATCAAAGAGCGGATCAATTGTGCCATATGCCGTGCCATCAGTCTTCCACAACTCGTTGCCATTGATGACATCATTTGCAGCAAAGAACAGTGTGCCGCCCACCACTGTCAGACTGGTGGGCGAAGAACTGGCAGGCAGGAGGCCTGCTGTGCCTGTCGCAAGCTCCCTCAGAAGCACCGTCGTCTCGGGCGTGCCGTCACTTCTCCATAATTCAGTGCCATTGGCGGCATTGTTGGCGCTGAAGAGCAAGGTGCTGCCCAATGCCGTCAGGCTGGCGGGGGCGGAGCCCGTCGCTCCCACGAAAATATCCTTCACCAGGTAGGTGCCGGAATCTGAGCCATCACTCCTCCACAATTCGCCGCCTCTGATGCCATCATCCGCCGCGAAGAATAAGATGCCACCCACGGCCACCAGATTGGTTGGCGAAGAACCTGCCGCACCAATGGAAATGTCCTTCACCAGAACGGTTCCTCCCGGTGTGCCGTCACTCTTCCAAAGTTCGCTGCCATTCACGGTGTCATCTGCGGCAAAGAACAACATGCCGCCAACAGCGGCCAGGCTGGCAGGCGAGGAGCCAACCGCACCCGCAACGATGTCCACCGCCAGGCTGGTGCCATCTGAAGTTCCGTCGCTCTTCCACAACTCTCTGCCGTTAATGCCATCATCCGCTGCAAAGAACAGCATGCCACCCATTGCCGTCAGGCTTGAGGGTGAAGAACCAACCGCGCCGGGGATGATGTCTTTCACCATTACCGTTCCTTCTGGCGTGCCATCGCTCTTCCACAATTCACTTCCGTTGACACCATTATCCACGGTGAAGAACAGGGTGCTGCCAACGGCCGTCAGGTTGGCGGGCGAAGAACTTGAAGCACCGGCAACGATGTCCTTCACCAAAACCGTTCCAAGAGCCGTGCCATCGCTTTTCCACAATTCGACGCCGTTGACACCATCACTCGATGTGAAGAACAAAGTGCCGCCAACATTGGTCAGGTTGGAAGGCGTGGAACCAGTGGGCCCCGTGATGATATCCTTAACCAACAGTGTGCCACCCGCCGTGCCGTCACTTTTCCACAATTCACTTCCCAAACCGGAAGCACTCGCAGCAAAGAATAACGTGCCACCAACACCAGCCATGCTGGTTGGCGACGAACCTGACGAGCCGGGGACAAGGTCCTTCACCATGACTGTGCCGTCAGCTTTGATCCTGCCCAGGAAATTACGGGTGTAATCTCCCAGCTGCGTAAACAATCCCGCCACAAGCACGTCCCCGCTGCTTTCAGCCTGCAATCTGTTCACCGTGCCGTTGACTTCCTGGGCAAAGGTCAGGTCCACCGTACCGTTGGGATTGAGCCGGGCCAAACGCGTGCGGCTGATCACACCGCCGACAAACGCTCCGAAGCTACCACCCACGATCAGTTTGTTATCAGGAAGGAGCGCGATGTCGTTGACGTCTCCATTGGCGTCTGGATTGAAGGCATCGATTGAACGGCCATCATTGCTGATTCGGGCAAGACGGTTGCGGTTGCCGTCTCCGCGGACGCTGGTGAAGTTTCCACCGATCACATAAGTACCGGCAGGCTCCTGCACGATGGCGCGAACTTCTCCGTTACGGATGTCCGGGGAAGCAAAGGTGGCATCCAGAGAGCCACTTGCAATCAGTCTGGCCATGCGCGTGCGGGTAACACTGCCGACAGCCGTGAAGCTTCCGCCGACCATAATGCCACCACCGGATTGAGCCACCAGCGTGCGGACGTCACCATTCAAATTCGGATCATAACTGCTGTCCAAGCTGCCATCCGCATTGAGGCGGGCAATACGGTTCCGCGTCAGGCTGTTTACGGCGGCAGCATTGAGGCGAACAGTCGTGAAGGTGCCACCGACAACGATTTTCCCATCCGCCTGAACAAGAATGTCACGAACCTCTCCATTCATGATGAAAGCCTCGAAACTGGTGTCCAGTGAACCGTTGGTATTCAAACGAATGATCCGCTTTTTCTGCTGGCCGTCAATTTGGGTGAATGAGCCCCCGACCAGAACCTTGCCATCTGGCTGCACCGTCACACAAAGCACCCCGTCGGCTTGAGCGACAACCGGCACGGGAGCGCCCCAAAAAACACCAGGCGCATCATTGGCGCGCACAAACATGAGGCCACCATTGGTCTCGTCATAGTAGCTGATCGCCGGGTTACCATTGATCAGGCACAGGGATGGATACTTGCCCACATTGTTGCGGCTGGCCACGGTGACGGGGATTCCCCAATTCGTGCCGCGAGCATCCAAAGCCCGGACATACTTGAGATCCTGATTCGTCACATCGTAGTAGGCCATTGCAGGGTAGCCTTCCACGACCAGCATGGAGACATGCCGTCCGACATCGGCAGATGCATTGCCGCTATCCACCAGAGCGGTTCCGATCCAGGAGGAACTGCTGGCATTGACCGGGCCGATTTCGAGCTTCTTGGCGACCGTACCACCCTCGACTTCAAGGTTGATCGCAGCCCGCGAATTCGTGTTCGTGTAGCTGGTTCCAAGGCGGACTGGAGCCGAGCTTGGCGCCGTGCTTCCAAAGACGTTCGACACGTTGGCCGCAATGAGGCGACCTTGAGCAATCTCGACACCACCTGTATTCGTGCTCGTAGCATTGAGTCGCAGAGTGCCCAAACCAAATTTGATCATGCGCCCGAGTCCTGACAGTCCGCCTGTGAGTTCGCCCTCGATGGCGGCAGGTCCGTCCTCCACCCGCACCGCCTGACTGAATGCGCTGAGGTCGATCGGATTCTGGAAGATGAGCTTATGGGTCGCATCATGACTGCCGAGAATGAGTGACGAGCCATCCGGCACAAAGCCAAGATTGCCATAACGCAGAAGCTCAGGGACTGCATCACCCCCGAGATTCACTTTGCGGTCATCGCCATAAGCAGCGAAACCGCCATTGCCCTTGAACTGCACCTGAGTCGGGCTGCTGCCGAGACTGCGGGTGAAGTCCCCCAGCCCCAGGCCGACCACACCACCCTCGACAATGAGCGCGCTGGTGCCGCCGGTGTTGCCAATGCCGCCGGGCAGCGCATTGGGAGAATTCAATCTCAGCACGCCACCATGAACATAAGTGTTGCCCGAGTAGGTGTTGGAACCGGAAAGGAGCGTGGTGCCAGTCCCTGTCTGAACGAAATTCACGACTTCTTTGAGCGTGTAGATTTGATCAGTCTGAGTTGAGAGTGCCGCCGAGCTCAATTTAAGCAGGCGATTGTCCCCATCCACTTCCAACAGGGTGGTGCCGTCCGCCAAGCCGGGCCCAGTGACGCTCATTCCGTTGCGGATACTATTGAAGAAATCAAAGGGAGTCCCGAATCCAACCTTCATGACGACCTCCCCTGCCTTGAGTGAGCCCTTGCCAAGGACACCGTCACTGGAAGCCGTCTTCACACTGCGATCCACCACATTGACCCCGATGGTGAATGTCGCCGCCTGATTGTAGTTATGCATAATAAAGTCACCATTGACCGCATTCGCAGCGCTACCTGTGATGTTGCCTGAGCCCAGAATCTGTTTGTTGCCGCCATGAACATCAAACGCAGCAAGGATGGCCCCGGAAACCAATTCCAAAGTCCGCCCTGAACCAATGGTGATGACGCTGTCCAGATTGCTTTCGTACCGCAGCGTGTTCACATACAGTGACGAACTGATGGTGCCGTTGAAAGTTCTGACATTGTTGTTAGGATCAAGTCCACCTTCGGATACATTCAGACCCAACCCGGTCAAACGGGTCGTGGCCCAGTCCGTGAGATCCACGATTGCGGATCCATTGGTGTAGAGGAAGTCTGCCGAGATCACGCCGCCGGTCGTGGCTGAAGTGGTTGCGAAATCATTAATCCCGCCCTGCGTCAAGTCGGCAAGATTCCGGTACGTTGCCCAGGGCAGAATGCGCTGCCTGACAGGCGTAAACAGGAAGATATTGGCCGGACCGGCATTCAACTCGGGATTCTCGATGAAGCGCACCGTGCCGCCCGCGAGCCGCAATACATCGGTCTGCTCCTCCTGCCCCATCAGATTCAAACTGGTGCTGCGATAGGCCGGAATCGCCACGAGGTTATTCGGATCTGTGGAGGCCACGCTGGTGGCGATGATTTCTGAAGCCCCCTCCTCGACAACAAACTGACTGCCAAAATTTTGCACCACATTTCCTTCAGAAGTGCCGCGCAACTCAAGAGTGCCCCCGGCCACCCTGAGGCTGGTGAGATTGGTCGTGGAGAAATTGGTGGAGGAGAAGCCGGCCGGGGTAAAATTGGTATCGATCGTCTGTAGCAAGAGCCGGCCTTGTTCGACACGAATTGATTCCAGGCCTGCATTACCATTGAAGATCAGAGTTCCCGGGCCATCCTTCTGTAGGCGATCCGTGCCCGCTACGGCTCCGGTGAAGACACTGGAGGTGCGTTCATGACCAATGTTGATGGAGGCAAACTCCGAAAGTTGGAAACCGCGATTGGTCCGCGAGTTTTCGCCCACATACTGCAGAGTTCCCCCATTGAAGAAAAGGTTGGCACTGGCCGCATTCGAGGCGCCAAGACTACCAACGACTCCACCATCCGTCAGCGTCTGGGCACGCAGGACACCTTCGCCAATATAAGTGCTTCCCGTGTAGTCATTGGCACCACCGAGAGCCAACATGCCGGGTCCGAGTTTCTCAACGCCTGTTGAGGGCGTGAAAGTCATGGTGGAGCTCTCTCCCGTGAAGAAATGGTTGGTGCTGACCTGAATGTCGTTGTCGTCGAAAATGAACGTGATGGTGGATCCGACGGGAATGCCAGGTCCCGCAATGGGCATGCCGACGTAAAGATCTGTCGTCGAAACCGTGCCAGGCCCGGGATTGTCTCCGGAACCGGGGATCGTGACTCCAAAGACGCGGCGGCGATCGCCATTTGCGAGGGTTCCAGGCCGTATGATGACGGGACCGCCATTGGTGAAACTGAGAGTCGGCCGTGTGGCGTTGACGCTGTGGTTCTGGCTCAGGAAGATGGTGTGGCCGTCGGGGTCAATACTGGCAATGGTTGTTCCAACGTTGATACCGGAACCCGTCACTGTCATACCCATCAGCAGATCACTCGTTTTGGAAAGGCCTGTCACCATATTGCCAGCAGCGCTGGAAAGCCTGCCGGTTCGGGTGACAACGGCGCGATTAGTGATCTTGGCCCCGATGATCAGGGCGCCCAATTCATTGTACTGATGGACGAGAAAATTTTGCAGATTGCCTTGCCCGCCCATCGTGAGTTGGCCATTTCCAATGATGCTTGAGTCATTTGCTCCCACGGTTGGGGAGATCAAAATGCCTCCGCTGCGGATACCATTCACCCCTGAGGAGAGCGTGACCGTCGAAGGGTTCTGGGTGGCAAAACGAACTGAGTAGGTTTCCCTGTTGGCCACCGTGATGTTGGAGGTCACCGCCGTATGGTTTAGACCGGCACCGCCCCAAACATTGAGGTAGGAGCCATTCGGCATGATGAAGCCATCCGCAGCACCTTCGTTTCTGGCCCAATCCAGTTCACCACTGCCGTTGTCATTGCTGCCGTTGCTGAGGAAGGTCGGCGCACCATAAATTCCGTTATCGACCACGGCATCCGCCTCCGTGCTGCCACCTGTGGATTCTGCCAGAATCAGCTTTGAACTGCCAACAGCTGGATTTTTCGGATCACTCAGGACAAAATCAAGAATGGCCGTGTTGCTGCTGTTGTCCGTGGTCGTCTTGATTGTGTAAATGTAGGGATCGGGAACCGTCCCGGTTCCCGTAATCTCGGAAGTGATAGCTCCAGCGGCAAGCTGCGGACGGATAGCCACTTTGATCCTGTTGTTGCCGTCAGAACCCGGGTAGGAGATGCCATTGATTGAGAAGACAAGGGCCGCACTTCCAACGCGTTTTTCAGCACCCTGGGTTTCAACAATGTGAACACCCGTGCCGGTGGAGGTGATATCAATCGCGGGGCCATCAATGGCGGTGCTCAGGCGGAAGGTTCGATTGGCCCTGTCGATGACGTAGTAGTCCGTCGCGGCACTCAGCCCCGTGGGCAGAGTGCCATAGGAACTGATGCGCACCACACTACCTTCAGCGAGCCGATGATCTCCAGGGGTGCTGAAAGTGTCGGATATCGTATTGACTGTAAACGAGGTCTGCGCCGTCATGCTTAAAATGCCCGTCCCGGTGCTCGATATATCCACCGTGTCAGCAATCACACTTGAAGTTAGGGCAAGGGTGAAGCCGATGATGACAGGGGAGGGTCCCTGGTCCTTCAAAAACGTCTTGATGTAGTAGTTGGTATTCTCGCTCAAACCTCCGGGCATGACACCGTTGGTGGAAAAGCGGACCAATGAACCCGTAGCCAGACCGAGCACTGCCGGATCACCGCTCACCATGTCTTTCTCAACATTAACCGTGACCTGAAAATTGGAGTTGTTTGTGCCGGGAATCACCCAGAAGGCATTCGTGACCGCATCACGAATGATAGCCCAGGCTCCGAGAATCCCATTGGAGTTGAGCATGTCCGTCTTGGCAATGCGCCCGAGGTCTGTGTAAAGAGAACTGCCGGTGGAGCGGATGATGTTGTTGAGACTGATCGTGCCGGCGCCACTTTCGCGGTAAATTTTGTTAGCCCCGGCCTCTAGGACCGTCTGACCAACGACCTCCTCATGCGCCCCGCCGGAAAGAATGATTTCACCACCACGCCGACTGCCTCCAAGGCGAAGATTGGCATTGTCGGAGAGTTTTGAACCGTTGTTCAGCGAATAATCAAGAACGAGTGTGCCCGCGCGAACGGCGTACTCACGAGTGGCATTCAAAAGGTTGGTGGTCGGTGTCAGCATCTCTCCGCGCATCACCATGGTGCCCTCACCTTCTTGAGTCAGGAAACCAGTGCCGAGAAGATTGCCATTCATAACCAATCGTCCACCCTGCCCCACTCTGATTGTCGAGGAGGCATTGACTTCGAAATTGCCCGACCAGATCGATTGAGAATCTGCCGGCACGGCCAGCGCGCCGCCTTCGAAGGTGATCGTCTCAGGCGTCAGGTAGTTCACGCTTCTAAGCTCCAGCGTGCCACTGGCGAGATTAACACCTCCGGATTTATTTCCTGAAGCAGTCGTGGTGTAAAAAAGCGAGCCTGGAGTTCCAACACCAAAATTCAGAGGGGAACCGTTCGACGTCAGCGCTACCTGAAAGGTCGTTCCTGTCGAGTTAATCACATAGTAAGCCGTGTTCGTCAGAAGTCCGCTGGGCGGCTGTGGATTGATCACACCGGCCACGAGCTGTGTGTTGAAACTGACCTGAGAGCCGTTCGGCAGAATACCGGTAAAAGTATCGGTGATTTCATTGAAGATTGTGGACCGGAAGGAATCAATCTTGGGCACGATCTTCACATTGAGACCATCGCTTTCGATGGGAAGAGCAGCGCCGCCCGGCGTGAGGGCGACCTGGAACGTGGTGCCGTTGGAATTCACCACATAATAGGCTTTGTCGGCTACCAGGCCAGTCGGCAGTGTTGTGTCATAAAACAGAGGCAGTGTCAGAGAAATGCCATTCGGCAAATTGCCGGTCAGGGTATCATTGGCAGCGTTCACCGTGGTGCTTGATCCGGCAGTGCCCAGGGCATCATTTCTTGTGACTGCCAGAATTCCGTCATTTAGTGTTGTAAGCCCGCTGTAAGGTGCCGCCTTGTCCAGCACCCAGGTTCCCTGTCCAGCCTTCATGATGCCGCTGATTTCCGAGATGGATTTGTCACGCAGCTCCAAAAGCAGCACGTTATCACCCCGGCCTAACCCGGTCAGAGTCAGCGTGCGTGACCCGTTATTTTTGAAGGCAATGGGATCACTGATTTCAGGGGATGCGCCGAAGATGTCGCGAAATTCTTTACCGATGATGACCCGGTCAGTTTGAGTCAAACCATTCGCAACGAGCGTGGCCCCATTCGGGCCTGCGCCCATGGTGAATGAGCGGTCCATGGTTTGAAGATCGGTCGGAGTGAAGGATAGAACCGATTTATCAATCACAAGCTTTGCCGGATTGTAGTCTTGCATGGTGCCGAGAGGGGAGTTCGTAAACAAGGTGCCCAGGGCGGTCACATTCAGGGCACCTTGCAGAATTTCGATACCTCCAGAAAAGTTGCTGCCAGCGTTGTTCAAGGTTAGCATGGCAGGCCCGGTTTTGATGAGCTTAATCCCGGCGATCTTGCTATTGTCGGCAGTGACGCCGTCCATGATGGTTCCGTTGTAGGTCTGGCTGGTGGTCAGATTAAAAATCAAGTCTGTGGGAGCCGTGAGATTGTTGGGAGCGCCATTGTTCGTAATCTCGGTGAGGGTCGCACTGCCAATCTGACGGATGGACTGGGAGAGACCTCCCAAGTTCAGCTTGCCAGCGGCTCCCAAAATCAGGTTGATACCACCAGTGCCCAGGGCTGTCTGCGTCGTCAACGTCAGGGTGCCTCCCTGCATTTCAACCGGCTGCTCAAACACACTGCCACCTAACCAGGTATTGGTTCCTGAGATGGTGATGTTTCCGAGAAGCGAGCGGATCGGCGCGGTGAAGTTATTGTTTCCCTCAATGAAAATGTTGCCGCCTTCCTGTGAAAGGCCGCCGATGGTGTTGTTACCCCGGATGGTGGTCGTCCCTTCAAACAATGCCTCTGTCCTGATGCCCGCGGCATAATTGTTGGTGCTGAGCGCCGTCCCAAGAGTCAGCGTGTTCACCTGCTGCACGGAGGTATTTGAGCGCACCGCCAGTTCCAGAACGCCAAGGGCATTGATGGGATTGGTGATGGTCAAGTTCACGATTGGCACAGCGTTGGCGAAGGTGGCGTTGTTATTGTCCGGGTTAGCCTGCCCCACTTCGATTCGGCCACCGGCAAGCCCAATGGTCAGGCCCCGCAGCCCATCATCGAACGAAACGACGTGTGCGGGCAAAGGGGTCGATGCACCAAGCACGACGTGTCCGATCTGGAGGATGCCCCCATTGATCTGAATTTGATCCTGCACAAAGGAAGTGGGAGCCGCCCCCAATGCGGAGGTCGCAGTGACACGAAGCGTGCCATTGTTCACGTAAGTCTTACCCGTGTATTTGTTAGACTGGGTCAGCGCCAGCAAACCGGCACCCGACTTGCTTAATCCCACCGAACCGCCAGTGAAGCGCAAAATCGCTCCTGCTGGCAAAGCTGCTGAGGTTGGGGCGGTCAGGGTGATTTTGCTGCCGGCCGTATCAACCGACTCAATGCGAGTTCCCGCAGGGATGCCCGGAATGGGAGCTTGCGCCCCATTTTCGGCCGAAACCGCCATGCCCGGGAGCAGGCCAACCACACTCGGCAAAAGCAGGACTGTGGCCCCCTGACCCGTAGCCGGAAGCACCTGCGTGGAAACGTAGTCATTGATGAAGGCGTTGATGGTGACCGTGCTGCTGCCGATGATATTGAGCGTCTTTGGCGCATTGATCGCCGTGCCGACCGTCAGTTCACCCAAAGTCCCTGTTCCAATGGTGGCGGAGGTTGCCAGAATACCTCCAGTTTCGACGCTTAACTGGATGCCGTTCATGGTCAGCGTCTGCCCCTGAATATTCATCGAGTTAACGGCACGCCGCGCGGTGAGGGTCCGGCCGACGGTCATCCTTACGTTGTCCGTGGGGGCCCATCCGGTTTGGTCGCCTGAATCATAATCTGCCGAAGGATCCAACGCCCTAACCCCATTGGCACCGTATTTTACCCACTCACCATCAATCGTGGCCCAGCCACCAATGATGCCGTCATCCAGCACTGGAGACTGTGTGAAAAGAACCTGATTCCGGGTATCCACGCCCAGCGTGCCAGGCAGATTGACAACACCGGTGACATTCTCCCGGGCAAGAAAATCCACGGTGGCACCCGGTTTCTGCTCCAGCGAACCAAAGGTGAGCGTACTTGTTCCGGTCGTGCCAGCACGGAACGTCGAGATCTGAAACTGCCCCTGGCTAAGCAGTAACTTCCCGATCGTCTCTGAAAAGTTCGCATTCGCGGCGTTGTTGGCGAAAAGGAACTCTCCGCCTCGCGAGAGCAGCGTGGCGGCATCATCAATGCGGTTGGGATTGTTGCGATTTTCCACGGTGCCATTTTGTGGATTGGTGGTGCTACTGGTGGTGACGTTGTTGGTGATTTGCAGGCCACCCGACCCCTGAATTCTTCCGCCAATCGCAAATGTGAGCCGGGAACCGCTGAAGGTGTCATTCAATGAACTCGACCAAGTGTCCACATTCGAAGTTGCCAAGCCACCATTGCCCAGCGCGATAGTCTTGCCGTTGGAGGTGATAACCGCCTGGATCTGATCGACACTGCGAATGTCATTGAGCGCGGGGCTGTCAGGCGCGCGAACGGCCGACCAAGTCGAGCCGTCTATCGATTTCAGAATGATGCCATTCTCACCAGCCGCCAGAATCACGGCACCCGAAAGCGCCACGGTCTGCAAGTCACGACCCGTGCCGGCATTTTTGGGCGTCCATGCGCTGCCGGTGGGCGATGTAAGAACTGTCCCATAGCCGCCGACAGCCACAAACTGCGACCCTGTCCAAACGACATCCTGCAGTTCAGGCAAAGCAATGCTGGGAGCCAACTGACCTGAACGGTTGGTTAGGCTAGTCACCGAATTGCTGGATGCTGTGGTGGTGCCCAAAAAGATACCCAGAGGCACCGTGATTCCGTTGGTCTCAATATTCACATTTGGCACAGCGGAGAGCGTCAAGGTGCGCCCAACGACATCCATGGCATCAATGTTGAAACTAAAATAGGTGGAAGGACCAAAGGTCGTCCCGGTCACAAACAGGTTCATGTTTACCGCCAGACCCGAGAAATCAGAGACTTCAGTGATGACATTCGAACCGTCTGTCACTTTGCCCGTGAAAGTAAGCAGCGGCACCCCGGTTGAGCTGGCAAGTGCCGGACCCGAGAGTGTCAGGGTGTTTGTCGCTGAAGTATAACTGCTGATCGTCAACCCAGTTCCCAAGTATCCAGGCACGGCATTGATCGCCTTACCACCCACAAGATGGGCGATGCCTTGCAAATTTTTCAGGCTGGGGAAATTGGTGGCATTTGAGACCGTGGCACTGCCAATGGTGAGGTCACCGTAAAACACTCCAAAGGTGCTCTGACCGCCAGTTGTGGCGGCGCTGGAGAGGAACATACGATTATTATCCGGGTCGAGGAAGGTGATCTCCGTTGTCCCAGTGAGAGCACTGCCGTGAAGAGCCATGCCCACGGCAAGACCTTTAAAATCCCTGACCTCAGTGATCATCGTTGATCCCAAAACTGCCAACCCCGTGAAAGTGCGGATGGGCGCCCCGGCGGAGGTAGCCGTCGCAGGTGTCGACATGACGAAAGAAAATCCGGCCTCGTTCACACTGCGGATGGTGGCACCAGTGACGATACCCAGCGTGGAACTTAGCGGCAATCCTGCTCTGAGAGCCTGCATGCCGGTAACATTGGTTATCACAGCACTACCGGAAGTGATGTCTCCTTTGAAGGTGCCAAAACTGGCTTGAGTTGCTGTCACCAACGCATTGTTATTCAGGGTCACTGTTTTCGCGCCCGTGTTCACACCCGTAATCACGTTGGTTGTATTCGTTAAGGGCGGTGAAAGTAGTGACCACAAGGCACCGTCCGGCGAAGTGATTACACGCCCCAGAGCACCCACAGCAACGAGAAGACTGTCCGACCAGGCGACCGAATTGAGATCCCTGCTTGTGGACGAATTTCTGGCAAACCAGGTGCTGGTTGCGCCGCCGGCAGATGTCGAAATATATCCACTCTTGCCGACGACCACGATATCAAATCCAGCACTAAAGG
Source organism: Verrucomicrobiaceae bacterium (assembly GCA_947477755.1). Lineage (GTDB taxonomy): Bacteria > Verrucomicrobiota > Verrucomicrobiia > Verrucomicrobiales > Verrucomicrobiaceae > Prosthecobacter. The sequence continues at coordinate 21,016 of CANJVS010000007.1, forward strand.
CCTGGCTGGCTCCAGAGGCCAGCGCGGATGCAGAAAGCGTGACATTAGTAGCATTGATCGCCGTGATCACCGTTCCCACTGGCACGATCCCTGGAAGGGCCACCTGCATCCCCACCGAGAGTCCGCTCACATTGCTGACGTTGGTCACCACCGCGTTGCCGCTGGTGAAGGTGCCGACAGAGTTCCTTCTGGTCTTGCTGGCTTTTAAATCACCCGAGGTCGCCGCTGCCGTTGCAGCCTGCGAGAGTGTCAGCGTATTGGCGGTGCTAGAAACGACAAAAGTACCCAATGGCACCGAGACACCGCGAGCGGCCATGTCTGCTGTAAAGGCGCCAAGGCTGGTCACATTTTGCACCAAGGGGCTGCCTGCAGTCAGAGTTCCCGTGTAAATGCTCATCGGGACTGCTGCTGAAGTTGCTGTGGCCGTATCTGACAAGGTCAACGTCGCAGCTCCGGCGTTGATCGACGTGATTCGGGTTCCCGCAGGGATACCACGGCCAGTGAGCACCATACCGACAGCCAGGCCCTGAGTATTCGACAGATTGGCAACCGTGCTGCTGTTCAGCGTCAGGTTGCCTGTCAGGGTGCGCAGAGCGATGGTGCCTGCCACCGTGGCATTTGCCGACAGAGTCAGGGTGCTGCCGGGACCATTGACCGCCGTGATGGTGGTATTGTCAGGGAAGGCATTCACGATACCTGAGACGGCACTGATGGCAGTACCCACCTGGAGATTCTGAGCCGTCTTCACCGAGGTCACGGCGTTATTACCCGTTGTTGTGTCCCCGCGGAAGTAGCCGAAGTCCACGTTGGTGGCCGTATCGAGAGCCGGCGAATCCATGGTCAGTGAGTTGCCTCCCACATTGATACTGGCAGCGAGTGCTGTCGGCGGTGTGGCAAATCCAAAAACAGGAGTGCCGGCCAAAAAGTTCGCGGCGCCAGTGACGTTGGCGACGGTGGTCGACCCAACCACAAGATCACCCGTGAGCGCAACATTGGTGGTCGTAATACCTCTGAGGTCCAGAGCCGTGCCCATATCCTGCTGTGCCCAAGCCAGCCCATCTGAAGAGGTCAGAATGCGACCCTGGCTGCCCACGATCACGGCACGCTCGCCAGTCCAGATCAAACTGAGGAAGGGAACGCCTGCCGGATCGGTATAGCGGAGATCCCAGAGCGTACCATTCAAAGAAGTGTGCACCGTTCCCTTCTCGGTGATGGCGATGAATTTCTGCCCGTCATGCACCACGTCCGTGAAATTCAAATACTCACCACGAACCGCACCATCAGTGACGCTGGTGTAGGTGAAGGTGATCCCCCTGCTGGCTGGAATCGTGATGGGTTGACTCAGAATCACCGTCCGGGAATCCTGATTCACGGCCACAATTTTAGTGTCCGGCTTGATCGTGACCCCTGCTGTCGATTCGCCCTGCTTTAAAGTGAGCACTGCCCCAATCACCAAATTTGAAACATCAGTCAAAACCAGATTGGAGACATTCGACGCAGCGTTTTGAACCGACCGGTCCGTCGTGCCAACATTGCCAATCAGTCTGGTCACCATGTTCGAGATGTTGATGTCTCCCGAAGATTCCAGCACGCCATCGGAAACGTAGCCCACGTTGTTGAGGTTGAGTTGTTGGCCCGCCACATCAAAGGCACCGCCAGCTTGTCCAAAGACACCTTGAGCATTCACCGAACCGACAGAGAGACTGCTTTCAATTCTCACGCTCTTGTTCAAGCCGGGATCACCCAGAACCGTCAGTGCTCCGGAAATTTGATTCTTACCGCCGCGCAAGGTTGCCGGACCAGAACGCAGCAGGAAACTGCCCGCCGTGATCAGAATGTCGTCAAGGTTGGTTTGACCGCTGTTGAAATTCAGTCCGCCGGTTCCCTGCTTGCGGAGCACCGAATTGCCCAACAGGGCATTGTCAAAATTAACCGTCGCGGTGAGGGTATCGACAACGAGGCGAGTACCAGCAGCTGCGGTGATCTCGCTGTTAAAGGCTGGCGTATTCACCAGATTCAGAGTGCCCCCATTCAGCAGGGTTGGCCCGGTGTACGTGATATTACTGCCCTGAAGAGTGAGGCTGCCTGTGCCATTTTTTGTCAATCCAAGGGTCCCTGTGCCGCTGCCGCCTGAGCGATTGCGGATGAAGCCACCGATATAGGAGTCAAGGTTATTGCCGCCCATGATCAGGGATGCATTCGAATTGATCGTTTCACCCTCCATGTTTTCCAGCACGAGGGCATTGCCGGTATCGATGATGTTGCCAATGGTTTCACTACCGCCCATCAACTTGAAATAACCCCAGCGGTTGGTCGCCGCATCAACGGTGATCGTCGCGTCATCACGAATTTGATCTCCTTGATAAAGCGCGGGATCGGCCAAGGAAAGCACGCGGTTTTCGAGCAGTTGCAGCACTGCGAACCCTGCGGTTCCGTAGCTGCCGTTGCCAAGGCGGATATTGCCGAAAGAATTGCTGCCTATGGCACCGAGTTCCACCTGCGCACCGGTATTCCCGGTGCCGCGATGCCAGAGCCATAGATCAATGTTTGCCCCCGCTGATGCGCCTCTGATCGTCAAAACGCTGTTGCCAGAATTGACCAAAGTGCCAGTGCCCGTGATCCCGCCACTTAGCGTTAACCGACCAACATTGATGCGTGTGTTCAGTTCATCATTGAGCACCACCCGCGCGCTGATCACGTCTTGATCGCCTTGTGTTTTGTTCAGGAAAGACTTGCCAGCGCCAAGCATCCCCATGTCGAAGGTTAGTGTACTATTGATGCCTCCTGTGTTGGCGGCCAAAGTGTAATCTTCTGCACCAGCGTCCCCAATGGTGAGTGAACCAACGGTTCGAGCTGCATCCAGGTTGATCCCGAAGTTGCCCGTGATATCTCGATTGAAGTGCAGGAATGAACCAACACCACCCGGCACGGGCTGAACAGCAGTGGCGACACCTGTGGGGGCTCCGAGCGTCACAATGGGATCAATGGTGTATCCCGTGCCTGCATTGGTAACAGTCACCGAGGCAACGGTGCCATCGGCGGCAATTGTCGATGTCGCCACAGCGCGAATGGCACCACCTGGGCTCGATACGTTCAGACCTGTCACGGCACCGCCACTGATGGAAGCCGTAGCAATCGCATGCTGACCACTAGGGGCCAATGTGGCACCACTGACAGCCATCCTTGCCGTAAATGCGCCGAGACTGGTCACGTTTTGCACCACATTGCTGCCTGAGGTCAAGGTGCCCACATAAATGCTCATCGGAACCGCTGCCGCAGTCGCGATGGCTGGACTTGACAAGGTCAGAGTCGATGCCCCGCTGTTGATAGCTGTAATACGGGTGCCCGGGGTGATACCGGAACCCGTGAGGACCATTCCAACAGCGAGCCCACGCGTGTTTGACAAATTGGTGACTGTGCCGCTGGTATTCGTCAAATCACCCGTCAGCGTGCTTAGAGAGACCGTGCCTGAAGCAGTGGCATTCGCTGACAATGTCAGAGTGCTGGCAGGACCATTCACGGCGCTGATGGTGGTGCTGGCCGGGATACCTGTCACGGCACTAATAGCAGTACCCACTTGGAGATTCTGGGCCGTTCTCACTGAAGAAATGATGTTATTCCCTGTTGTTGTGTCTCCTCGGAAGTAGCCGAAGTCCACATCCGTGGCTGTTCCAATAGCAACCTGCGATGCGGTCACCGTCGGTAGATCGAGCTTCACCGCGGTAATTAAACCACCATTGCTAATGTTGCCCTCAAAAGCGATTGCCGGGGCGGCGGCATACCCACTGCCACCGTAATCCAGAAACAAGTTCGATAGCTGACCATTAGGCACAAACGGCGTAGCGACTGCGTGAGTCACACCACCAAACCTGAAGGCCACAACAGGGAGACTGGTAAAACCTGAACTGCCATTATTGACGACAACACCTGTCACTTTGCCTTCGGAAACAGTCGCGGTCGCAATAATCGATGAATCAGCCACAGGCGTGGCCGCGATGACAACCGTCGGCGCTGAAGTGTAGCCCGAGCCGCCGGAGACCACATTGATGGACGTGACTTTTCCACCCGTGATGACCGCCACCGCAGAAGCTCCCGCGCCGCCGCCGCCAATCAGCGCCACGGCAGGTGCTGACGGATAGCCTGAGCCCGAAGCTGTCACGTTAAAGCTGGTCACTACTCCTCCGGTTATCGTGGCCGTGGCTGTCGCTCTCGGGAAAAAAACAACTGCAGGGGCGGTTGTGTAACCGCTGCCACCGTCCTGAATCGACACCGAGGTGATGGCTCCGGTGGTCGTGTTACGAGCCGCCGTTGCGAGTGCACTCGTGACGCCAGTGGAGGTGAACTTCACCTTTGGTGCCGCTATGTAACCCTGCCAGCCTGTGTTGGCAAAGGTGACCACCGGAGGCGTCAGGTAGCCCGAACCGCGATTGACATAGGTAACCGCAGCAGGGTTGGTATTGACGCTGTTTCCGTTCCTGCCGATGCTGATCAGCGCCTGACCAATTAGCGGAGCGCCTATGACAACCGTGGGTGGTGATGTGTAGCCCATACCTCTGCTCGTGGCAGCAATGGCGGGGATTTCGCCGTTAGTTCCCAGTGAGGCCGTGCCGGCACCATTCAATACACCTCCACCATTAGTCACGGTCACGCCCGTTACACTTCCGACGTTTATTTCCGCAGTGGCGATGACGTTTCCATTACCAAGCGCGCCGCCACCGGAAAAAATGACCTGTGGCGGGGTAGTGTAGCCAGACCCGGTATTCGTAATCTCGACATCGTAAATCCGCC
>CANJVS010000008.1 GCA_947477755.1 Verrucomicrobiaceae bacterium
GGTTACGACAGCCTGCCGAGCCAAAGCACCTACAGCCGGTTCTTCGGCAAGTTCTCGCAGGCACGCAACACTGCGGTGTTCCCGCCCTTGCAGAGGTGGTTCTTCTCGCAGATCAAGGTGGGCGCGGTGACGGTGGACTTCGACAGCACCGTTATCACATGCGATGGCCGTCAGGAAGGCTCGGCCAAAGGCTACAACCCCAACCGCAAAGGGCGTAACTCGCACCATCCGCTCATGGTGGCCAATGCCTAGTTGCCACGGCGGCGTGCTCCAATTGCGTGGAGTTCATGCGCGAGACCTTCGATGAGGCTGGAGTGCTCCCCAAGAATTGAGCCAAATGCTATGAGAGTCTGAAAAGCGCGAAGCGCACCATCAGACACCATGAAACGCAAGAGACACACAGCAGAGGAAATCATCAAGAAGCTGCGGGAGGCCGCAGGGATCATCGCCGGAGGCAAGAGCGTCGAGGCGGCAGCCAGACAGATCGGCGTGAGCGCGCCCACCTACCACAGGTGGAAAGAGCAGTATGGCGGCGCTGATCGCAACACAGTCAAACGCCTCAAAAAACTGGAGCAGGAAAACAGCAGGCTCAAGAAGTTGGTGGCTGACCAGGCCTTGGATAACGCCTTGCTCAAGGAACTGGTGGAGGGAAAGTGGTAAGCCCGGCGCGCAAAGGCGAGGCAGTCGTACCCACCGTCGCCGCGCGCTCATCCAGCACATGGTAAGCCCGGCGCGCAAACGCGAGGCAGTCGTGCATCTGGAGCGCCAGCTACATGTGTCGCAGCGCCGGGCCTGCAAGGTCATCTCAATCAACCGTGTTCCACCCAACGCTGCGCCAGCGCGCGTCCCGCCAAGGATGCGAAGCTGGTGGCTGAACTACGGCGCCACGCGGTGGCGCAGCCACGGCGAGGCTACCGCATGGCTGCGGCGCATCTGCGTAGGCAAGGCATGAGGGTCAACGCCAAGCGTATAGCACATCTCTGGCGGCAGGAAGGATTGCACGTGCCGCAGCGCCAGCACAAGCGGTGCAGGCTGGGCCATAGCGGCAACAGCGTAGCGGCGCAGTGCGACGCGAAGGAACGAAGTATGGAGCTATGACTTCGTGTTTGACCAGACGGAGGAGGGCAAACGGCTCAAATGGCTGCCGATCTGCGATGAGTTCACCCGCGAGAGCGTGGCGTTGGAAGTCGAGCGCCGGATGGAAGCCAGGGATGTGGTGCGCGTGCTGGCAGCAGCCGTGGCAGAGCGCGGGGCGCCCGCGTATATCCGCAGTGACAACGGTCCAGAGTTCATCGCCAAGGCTGTCGCGAGTGGATCGCAAACCAAGGCCTCCAAACCCTCTACATCGAGCCAAGCAGCCCGCGGCAGAACGCCTACATCGAAAGCTTTAACAGCCGCCTGCGAGATGAGCTGCTTAACCGAGAAGTGTTTGCGACTCACGGTTTTTTAGTTGCATTAAGTAAAAATGACTTACTTACCCGCAGTATGCCTTGTTACCCAAACTGGTGTCATGTCCTTCCAAGGCTTAGGCTGCTTGCCGGGAGTTTGAACTGAAATCAATTGACGATCCCAAATAGCGGGTTCACTGAAGATTTTACTCAAGCCATGACGATTTGAGTCATCTAATTCCAAGGTGACAATGAAGGCGCTTCCAGGCTGTGTAGGGCTAACCCCCTCAACAAAAACTCGCTCAGGAGGAACACTGCTGGAGTAGGGCCACTCAACTCGTCTACGGGTTGGATCGGAAGAGTCCAAAAGCAGATATCGTTTAGTATGGTCAAGCCAAATCAAGACACGACCGCAAGCCGCAACCTCGTCTTCAAATGTTGCGAAACGTCCTTTTTTGTGCGCAAGGTTAATACCGCGCAGTTCAAGGCTTGCCACGAGAACAGGGAATGGCAAGCGCACTTTAGGTTCACCCACGGAAGATTGACGATCAGCGTTTGGCTGGCAGGTAAGCAGAAGCTTGGTCATTTCTCCACTACCTACGATCAAACCGTTAGGGTTGCGCTTAGCTTCATTACCAAGCGCAGCGTCTGCAAAGTCAATTTGATTGCTATAATCCACATCTCCTTTGATCTGCACCCTTCCAAGGTACGGACTCACGGGGGAAATATGGTTCCAGTAGCCACCAGCACCATAACCCGGCCCCCAAGCACCCCATCCAGGGCCAAATCCACCAGGTCCAGAGCCATACCACGATGGACCAGTTCCCCAACCTGGAAAGCTTCCCCATTGAGCGTTAGCGGGCGAGGCAACAACTAATGCAACAACCACGGCCAAAATTCCTATAGTGAGTGATTTAATTTTCATCGGGTAGAAGTGATCTTTTTTGAACAAAGCATTTTAACTCTAATACATTTTGGAACATTTGACAAATTATACTTTTATTTTTATTCCCTTTTGTAGTTATTAATCCATCAACTTATAATAGACTAAAAATATGACTATACTTGGGAAAATATCACTATGCAAACATAAGCGCAAGTACATTTAATGCTGAGGAAGCGCGGCCACTCGCGTTTTTAAATCGCGTCCCGGCTTGAAACGAACAACGCAGCGTTCTGGTATATGGACTTCACTGTCGGCTTTATTGGGATTGCGCCCAATTTTAGCCTTAGCCACACAGATTTCAAAGGTGCCAAATGTGCGAAAAGTTACATTGTGCCCTTTCTCTAGATTTTTGCCCACCATTTCAATAAAAGCATCCACAAGTAGGGATGTATCGGATTGTCTGAGACCCGTCTGATCGCTAAGAGCAGACACAATTTCGCGTTTCGTTATTGTAGCCATTGTGTTTATGGTAGACTCCCTATGTAAGTTACGGAGACTGTCGCTAATCCTTTGCCAATTAATCGCTAATTTTTCAAGGTGTCGACCTATCTTTACTCTTTTCTGCAAACTTTTCGTGATCAATTGGAATTGAATTTGAGCGCCGAAGCCAATCACCATAGCGGCGATTCTTCCACACACGTCAATCCCCAGCCTCGACAAGCGCTCCCCTCTTTGCCCGTCATGCTATTGCATGATCCGGGTTCAAGTCATTGGCATGACCGAGCCGCTCCTTTCAACGCTGATAGGGCTTGGCATGGACAACGGCAGAGCGTTTCTGGTGCATGGCCTCGCTGAGAGCAGCAAGCGGAAGCATTCGGCGCGGCTGGAGGATCCTTGAGTGGCGAGTAGTTGCAAAACAGTGCTACGAAGGTCAGGGTAGTCGTGGTGGATCATGTGTGAGCTTGAGTTGGATGTGTTTGGCTCCACTCCGGCACAGGTCACATTACCTTCCTATTCACCGCATGTGGCAACGCCCTTGTGGGCGCTGCTGAGTCCGCATCGCTACGCTCGCCTCACTCCGCACCCCCAAAAGGGCGTGCAATGCAAGGCTAAAGCCTTTTACAGATCTGATTTTACACCTCAGAAACCCGAAACAAACACCACTGGCAGGAATCAGAGTGAGAACTTTATTCAACTAGTCGGACTTCATCGCGTTTACCGACTCGTTTCAGAGACTGGGTTGAGGATTTCGGAATTGGCTCTACTAATCTGAAATATGAGCAATTTGAGACATGAATGAACTTGTCATCTTCCACAAACAGCTCGGTGATACCGTTCTACTCGAGCCAACGCTACGGAAAATTGCCCTAGCCAACGGGCACTCCGTGCAATTGCTTTGCCCCAGTCAGTTTGCTCCCCTAATTGAACTGATGCCGCACACGCATATGGCTAAAGGGAAAGGACGTTGGATGCCAGACCGTGTTCGTGCCTACGACTGGGGCGGAAGGACCACTCGCGCGGCGGCGATTACGCTCTGTCGAGATAAGCGATTGCTGATCTCTTACCCATTTTACATAAAGCGCAGACATCATTGGGTCTTCAATCAGGTCACAATAGAACCGTTTCTAGACCGCTACATATCGAGGTACTATTGGGAGTGTACGAAAACGGAGAACCCGGTTAACGATTTCTCCCCCACGAGGCTCGACATGCCACCCGAGGATTGGAAGCCAAAATTTTTAACCCCTGAACCCTATATCCTCTTTAATCCCGTTTCGGCATGGAAAAGGAAGTGCTACAGCGTTGACTCCTGGGTCGAAGTTTTTAGCGCATTGGCAAAAAGTGGCATTGCGCGTGTACTAATGACTGGAGGAGATGTTGATTGGCAACGGCAGCATTGTGCAGAAATCGCCGCTAAATCACTCATGCAAATTGAAGATGTCTCCGGTCGCACTAGCTTACGAGGGTACCTCTATCTCATTTCACGCGCGAATCATGTGCTTTGTGTCGATGGCGCAGCTGCGCATTTGGCTCGCGCTTTTGGCAGGCCCTGTCTAACCGTTTTTGGGCCCACTCCCCGCAACATTTGGCATCAAGAAGACGCAATAAATCTAGCTGTCGATGCCTCAAACTATTCTGCCGAATATAGACCAGACACGCACATCATACCGCCGATAGACGTCGTCCGTGCATTCAACCTGCTAGTATCAGGTACCCGACTATGACTTCCAAAGACGATAGTAGAGATTGCGCGACCATTTACTTTTCAAATTAAAAGGTATTGCATCGGGATAAGCCTTTTTGAGGGCTGTCCATTCAGACAATTTCGCCAACTCACGAACAGAACCTGAAAGGCTTGGTTTACGACTGAACGTTTGGCGCGATCCTTTCCAAGGCCAGAAGCTGTAGGATTTCGAAGTCAGCGAAACTTTTCGTTTTGCCAGATATTTCCCCATAACGAGATCATAGAGTTGGGAGGCCTCTTTAATTTGTTTAGGGTCATTTTCCAAAGGAAAAAGGGCGTATTGTTTGATTGCCGCAACACATTTGGAAAAGTTTGGGTGGCAGTATTCCTGCTCATCCTGCCGATCACCTATAGTAGGAGTTCTGCATATATATAGCATTGGTAGCCAAGCACTTTTCCCTTGAACGACTGTGCAGATAGATTGAGCTAACTCAGCTTGGAGCCATAAGCAGCCATCCAAGCTCACAAAAGGCGCTGCCCCTGCAAAATGCAGCGATTTCTGCAAAACTGCGGTTCGGTGAACAGCATAGCAGGTGTGTGCGTAAGAGGAAAGATGGTGAATGACCCTCTCCACAGGACAATCCATGTCTAGGTTTCCTATGATCGAGTTTCTACCCCAGCCCGCAGCGCCTTCACTGGAGGGTAATCTCAGGGAGGTGCCCTGTGCTGAACTGTAGTCTGGATTGACATCCAAAAAGTCGATACAGCGAGATAAAGCACTCGGAATCATAAAGTCGTCGTCGGCACAAACGACACAGTAGGGCGTGCTTACTTCAGCAAGTGCCAAGCAACAACGCGTCAAAGGGTGCAAAACTCCCTCGCCGCGAATATACCTAGTGGCTGGACGTTTTGCTAGTATAATGCGCTGATTCTCCTTCGCAGACTCTTCTACACTTCCATCCACGACGACAACCTTAGCTAATAATTTTATTTGCTCAAGATATGTCAGGCAAGCTTCAAGGTTAGCTGGACGATTATATGTGGGAATGATGATTGTGAGGTTCATACTGGACCAAAGAGTCGTTTAAATTAGAGGTTGGTTATGGGCTTGGGTTTCGAACTGGTTGGTGGTGAGGTAGCATAAGATGTCACTTTGACAGCAACGGCGAACAAGCGATGACCAATTATGGAAGGCGACAAGGAGTAGATTCATGAAAAGTGCTTGCGTGTTCGTCTCAAAACGACATATCGGTCAGGACGCAGGTTCTGCTTTCCAAATTCTAAATACTATGCACTCCTCACAGGATCCCTCCGTAAAACATTTCTTTGACGAGCGCCATGCTGACATTACCAGAATGGGCCAAGACGAGGAGCTTAAGCGGAAATCCATCGAATGGATGGTCCATGCAGACAAATACAAATATACATACAATTTTACTTGGATGGGGCGCCCGATCATCAAGTTCCCCAGCGACATGATTATCCAGCAGGAGCTAATGTGGCAAATCAAACCCGATCTCGTCATCGAGACAGGTATTGCGCATGGCGGATCGATCATTTTTTCCGCCTCCATGCAACAGATGATGGGCATCAATCATGGGCGGGTAATCGCCGTGGACATCGACATTCGTGAGCATAATCGCAAAGAGATTGAGGCGCACCCGATGGCAGAACACATCACGATGATTGAGGGCAGTTCGGTAGATGTGGCAATCTTCAATCGGGTGAAAGAATTGACGAAGGACGCCAAGTCCGTGATGGTCCTTCTCGATTCGAACCACACGCACCAGCATGTTTATGAGGAGTTAAAGCTCTACGCGGACTTGGTCACAGTTGGCTCGTATTGCATCTTGCCGGACACGTTTATCGAGTTCTTCCCGAAGGGTTACTATAGCAACCGGCCATGGGACGTTGGTAACAATCCCTGCACGGCAGCGCGTGCGTTTCTATCCGAGAGACCAGACTTTGAACTCGATAGATTTCTCACATCCAAAGGCATGATCAGCGAGGGATTGGACGGATATTTGAAACGCATAGCTTAATCTGTTATGAAATTACTATTTTGGCGGAAATCACCGAAAAAACGCAAGCACGTCCATCTTCCAGACTTTATTGGATTTGAACACGATATTGTTCCTCTTCGTAAACGAAAATACAATCAGGATGGTTTGGCAACCACTCATAGTAATGACTTTGCCTTCGAGCCTCGTTTCGAAAAAGCATATGATGCAGCATTCGCAACCGGCTCATGGTCAGGGACACATATTCATTGGAGAGCTCACGTAATATGCTGGGCAGCCGCTGCCGCGTCTAATTTGGAAGGCGATTTTGTGGAGTGCGGCACCGATCGAGGAGGGACTGCAATGCTCGTTCTTGTTTATCTCCAAGAGAAAATTTTAAATCGCCAATTCCTGCTTTTCGATACTTTTCGAGGATTGGACAAATCTGTTAGCTCGACAAAAGAGATCGAGCGATCACGCGAAGCATACCCAGATTGCTACGAAGAGGTTGTTTTGAGATTTAAGTCGTACCAAAACATTAAAATTGTAAGGGGCGTGATTCCAATGAGTTTAGAGGGGCAGATCCCGAATAAAATTGCTTATCTTCATATCGATCTTAATTCAGCAAATGTTGAACGCACCGCCATAGAAGCTCTGTGGCCCAGCATAGTAGACGGAGGGATTGTTGTTTTGGATGACTATAATTGGACTGCTCGGGCAGATCAAAAAAAATCTATGGATGAATTTGCGCGTATGCAGGGAATACACATTTTGTCATTACCAACAGGTCAGGGTTTAATGATCAAAATGAACTCTAAGGACGTTCTTTGAGTTTTCGTGCAGGCGATCCACCCCAAATTTCGTAGGAAGGAACATTCCCAATCACAACGCTACCCGCTGCGATGATAGCCCCTTTACCAATATGTGCCCCGTCGAGAACTACAGAATTTGCACCGACCCAAACATCATCCTCAATAATGATGCCGCCCTTGCTGAGTTGAAACCCTTGTTGGCGAATGGAAATATCACGACGTCCAAAAGCATGATTGGTTGGCATTATCATAACTCCAGGAGCCAATAAAACATAGTTTCCCATTGTGATGCCATTGCCTGTGTAAATTACGCATTGGGGATTGATAAAACAATGCTCTCCAATAACTAAATCACCGTCGCCACCAACGGCACATATTGAAACAAAATCATAAATTTGAGAGTGCGCTCCAATTTTGATCATGGTACCTCTTTTAGAGGGCTGAATAGATGCAAGGGGACTTATGAAAACATCATGGCCTATTTCAAGGTATGAACATTGGTTTAAGTTTTGATCAGATTTCACGGTTTACTTTGTTATTTCGAACTAGATGCAAAATAATCCCAAAGATTACTGATAACTGCAGCCATTTTTTTATGTGAATCTTCAGGTGGAGATCTCAAAAAATCTAGACGCGACTTCAAAAAAAAGTCCTCACCAGAAGAAGGCACGTTAGAGGAGTATTCTATCTCTATCTGCGTCCCCTTGCGGCGGAAATACTCTTGTTTCACCATGATTGCCAATTCATTAATGGATGCAAGCCAATTAGATGCCGCATTTACGACCGCAGCCCCTTGAATCGGATTTCCGATTAGATGAAGGCATGCGTCTGACACCTCGTCGTTGGAAATGAAATTGCGTTTTTGAAGCCCGGAAGATTGTAAAACAATGCGACCGGTTAGAAGCGCCGTTTTGACGAAACACATGGGCACCAAGGTTGAGCGCTTTGCCATAAGCGTGTCTGGAACCCCGTAAACATTAGAGGGGCGAAGTAAGGTGGTATTGAGACCATATTTGCTAGCATAGAGTCGACAGACTTCCTCACCCATTAGATGATTGAGTCCATAATAGGACTCGCAACGTGGTATCGTGGACTCAGTAATTGTTCCCTGTAACTCTGTGCCGTATACTTGCAGAGTAGAAAAGAAAAGGACGTTTCGGATGTCATTATGGACCGCCATTTCCAGAATATTTCGAGTGCCATTAACCGATAACTCAACACCAGCAGCAAAATTACGCGAAAGAGTGTCATTGGCCGTAGCGCAGTGCACAATCACGTCGGCGGCACAATCGCGCGTTGCGATAGTCGGATCAAGCACGTCGAGTGGTTGGATCGGCAGGTTCAGCGCAGTCTCAAGCCCATGAGTGACATAGCGCGTGGTAGCGATAACTTCATGGCCGGCCTGTGCTGCCCGGATTGCAATCCGACTACCTATGAAGCCGGAGGCACCAGTGATCAGAACACGGCTCATGGTTGCCAAAGTGGGTGGGAGTCGTCGCGGCTAGAAATAATGTGCTTTGGTACCTGCGGCCACTCTATTCCAAAAGCAGGATCATCCCACCGCGCGCCACGTTCGTGTGTAGGTGAGTAACAGGTCGAGACGAGGTAGTGGATCTCCGCACCGGGCGTGAGCGTCAAATAGCCGTGAGCGCAGCCCTCAGGGATGTAAAGGGCGCGGGCATTTTCCGCACTGAGTTCGATGCCGCTCCATTGAAGGTAGGTCGGAGAATCTCGCCGCAGGTCGAGCGCCACATCGTAGATCCTGCCGCGAGTGCATCGAACCATTTTGACTTCGGAGTGTGGGGCTTCTTGCCAGTGCATCCCTCTAAGCGTCCCCGCATCGTGGTTAAAGGATATATTTGCCTGCAGAAACTGCGTTTGAAGACCTTGGGCGCTGAATTCGTGATAGCAGAAACTGCGGGAGAAGAAGCCGCGTTCATCTAAGCGAGGCTCTATTTCCACGACAATAACGCCTTCAATATTGGTGGCGATGAATTTCATGAAGAAAGTGCCCAAGCCATTCCAGATGCTGCGGCGTCGTACTCGTAGGCTTCGATCTGGCCGAGAGTGATTTCCGGCAACGATCCACCTTCGTTCTGTTGCCGATACCACTCTACGGTATGTTTAACGGTATCTGCAAAGTTCCATACGGGTGACCAGCCAAGCAGGGAAGATGCTTTTTCGATGTCTAGTTGGAGGAGTTGTGCTTCATGCGGTTTTTTGTCCTTAGAAGTGTCTTCCCAATGACCCGGCCAGTGCTTAAGCACTTCGGTCACGAGTGTCTTGACCGTCTTTGCAGAGGCCGAGGAGGGGCCAAAGTTGAATCCTCCGCATAGAAGGCTGTCTGGCTTGGTGGCGGTAAGTCTAGCTCCAAGACACAAGTAGCCTCCCAGGCAATCTAGAACATGTTGCCAAGGCCGCGATGCACCCGGATTGCGCAATTCGATGGCTTTACCAGCTCGTAAGGCTCGTACGCAGTCAGGCAAAATACGATCTACTGCCCAGTCTCCGCCTCCGATGACATTGCCGCCCCTCGCAGTGGCTAGGCAGGGAGAGTCATGCTCATAAAAATACGAGCGACGCCAAGCCGAACTAATGATCTCAGTCGCACCCTTGCTGGCGGAATACGGATCGTGCCCACCTATGTGATCGATTTCACGGTAGCTGTAGCACCAACCTACGTTTTCGTAGCACTTATCTGAAGTGACGACGACGACGGCCTTGGGTGGCTTGGGCAGCGCTCGCAGTGCGTTTAGGACGTGTGCGGTACCCATGACATTGGTGGCTAAAGTCTCCAAGGGCTCACGGTAGGCGCAACGCACAAGTGGCTGGGCAGCGAGATGAAATACGATTTCCGGTGCTGCTTTTAACACTGCGGCTTCCGTGGCGGAGGCATCTCTTATATCCACCATTACCTCGCTGGCAAAGACGCCTTGGCATACGTTACTATAAACACCGGCTTGAGTATCTGGCGGTAGCGCCAGACCATGCACGTGAGCACCCAGTCTGTGGAGCCACAGAGCCATCCATGAGCCTTTGAATCCTGTGTGTCCTGTAAGTAGGACACGTTTACCCTTGTATATATTTGCAAACATCTTCACCAAGTTCTCCAAGGCGGGGTGCCGCTGTCCCACATTTTGTTCAACATTTCAAATTCACGGTAAGTATCCATGCACTGCCAGAAGCCATGGTGACAATAAGCTTTCATGGCTCCTATATCGGCAATCTTTTGCAAGGGGTCGCGCTCGAAAACGCAATCATCACCGCTCAGATAGTCACGCACACTCTTGTCGATCACCATGTAGCCGCCGTTGATGAAACCAGACTCCTGCTCCGGCTTTTCCTGGAAGGACCTTATGGTGACTCCATCTAAACCTAGTTCGCCAAAACGCCCGGCGGGCCGCACTGCCGTCATGGTAACAAGAGCTTTCTGTTCATAATGAAAATTTAAGGAAGCTCCGATATCCGAATCGGTCAATCCGTCGCCGTAAGTAAGGAGAACGTCCTCGTTCCCGATGTGCTGCATGGCACGGAGAAGTCGGCCACCTGTCATGCTGTGCATGCCTGTTTCTAGTAGCGTGACCGTCCAATCCTCCTCGTCATGGTTGTTGTGATAAGTGATCTGCGGGTTACGGCCTAGCTTGAGTGTCACATCACTGCGGTTCCAAAGATAGTTCCGGAAGTAGTCCTTGATAATCTCCCCTTTATAGCCCAAGCACAGAACGAAATCCTTGAAGCCATGCCGCGCGTATGTCTTCATTATATGCCAAATAATCGGCTGGCCACCGATGGGAACCATAGGTTTGGGGCGATATTCTGTCTCCTCGCGCAAACGAGTACCCAATCCTCCGCACAGGATTACTACTTTAGGAGTTTTTGATGGCATTGAGTATGTTCCGGCGAGCTAATTGAAAAAGGTTGAAGCACTCTGTCAGAGTCTTGAACAAAAAAGGGCCAAACGCAAATAGCGTGTTCTGTGTTGGCGTGGTCCAGTAGCTTTTTGGGGATAGCTTCATACGCGAAAAAAGCTGAATAATTATTCACAACAGCATCAAACTATCTGCGCCAGCGGTCCTGGAGATCTACTGGTGCGTCAGAGTTGAAGATAGGCGGCTGGTGGTAAATAGCTCCTAGACAAGCGAAAGTGCTCCACGTAAAAGAGGCCCAATAGGGACGCTTTATTCTCAGAGACCTACAAAGCAACTCGTTCGCATATGTATTTCTGACAAATTCGGTAAGAAACCTCTACCAACTAATCTTTCACCCATCGATATCATGATCAAAGCAGTTGTCATCGGAGTCGGACGCATGGGGCGCCGACACGGGAAAGCAATCCGCTCCGCAGGGCTTGAGTTAGTGGGCGTGGCCGATGGCATGGAGTCCTCCCTTCAGATGGCACGTGACGAATTGTCTCTGTCTGCTCAACAGTGTTATCTAGACCCGATGGAAATGATCCGAGTTCTAAAACCTGATCTCGTCTGTGTGGCCACGACGGCAACGAGTCATGCTGACCTAACCTGTTTGGCAGCAGAAATGGGAGTCCGCTACATCCTTTGTGAAAAGCCCATGGCTACTTCAGTGGCAGATTGTGATCGCATGATAAGCACCTGCGCACGTCATGGAGCCGTGCTGGCCGTGAATCATCAGATGCGCTTCATCTCACAATACATGCGCCCCAAGGCTATCGTCGAGTCGGACGAATTGGGTGGTTTTTGCGGACTGCATGTCATCGCTGGAAACTGCGGTCTCGCGATGAATGGCACCCACTTTGTCGAGCTGCTCCGTCTGCTTGCTGGTGAACCTGCAGAAGAGGTTACGGCCTGGTTTTCTCCCGATGTAACTCCCAATCCCCGCGGACCAGAGTTTGAAGACCGAGCCGGATTTGTCCGTGCACGCACAGCATCAGGGAAGCGGCTACACATTGAGGCCCCCTCGGATCAGGGGCATGGACTGACTCTGATATACTCTGGCCATCATGGCCAGGTAATCGTGGACATGCTAGCGGGCTGGATGCGAGTGAATTGCCGAAAGGAGGAACACCGAAGCAAGCCCTCGACCCTCTATGGGTTGCCTTGGGATTCCTGGGAAGAAGCGCTAAGTTTAACGGATGTGGAGACGGCAACGCAGATGGTGATTGAACATATGATCGCGGGATCAGGTTATCCGTCGGGCGCAGATGGCCTGACTGCTGTTAGCACATTGGTCGCAGCACATGCCTCGGTGGCCAAAGGCAGTGTGCCTGTTCCTCTAAAACAGCCGAACTGGGAGGATCATCGTTTCCCTTGGGCATGAGGATTTGACGCCAAACCCCTGCTCCGTAGCGATTCGTTGAACTCAATATGGATTCTACTTTCTCCTCCGCACTCGCCTTTGACCGCCCCACCTCTGTGGCCTTTGTCGGCACTGGACCGACAGGGAGAGCGCATATGCAGGCATTCCGGGATGTGCCGGGTGTTCAATTGGGCGGTCTCATCAACCGTTCACGAGCCAAGGCTGAGGCCGCTGCTGCCGACTTGGGCATCTCTGCCGTGTATGAAAACGTACCTGAGCTTTACGAGCAGACGAAGGCAGATCTTGTCGTAGTCACTGTATCAATCCTCTCGGTGCGCAAGGTTTTGCATGAATGTATGGCTTATCCATGGGCCATCCTGGTGGAGAAACCGCCGGGCATTGATTTGCATGAAGCCGAGGACTTATTATCTGAGGCTCGAAGTCTAGGTGCCCGCGTCTACGTTGCAATGAACCGGCGCGCATTGTCATCGACTCGGCAAGTCATGGAAGATCTGGCGGACAATGAGGAGCGTCGATTCATCCAGGTATGTGGCCAGGAAGATGCCGCGCGCCTAGCTGCGGTGCATCCGCCGGAGGTGGTCGCCCGTGCAATGTTTGCGAACTCGATCCACTGCATCGACTACCTGCGCATGTTTGGCAGAGGTGAAATCACGGATATTCAGATTCCTGGCCGGTGGGACCCGATCTTGAAAACACCTGTTTCGGCCTGGGTCAAATTCAGCAGTGGAGACATAGGTTCTTACATTGGTGTTTGGGACGCTCCCTCGCCATGGTCGGTCAGTGTGACTACAGCCTCAAAGCGCTGGGAAATGCGGCCTTTGGAGAAGGCTGGCTTGCAATTACGAGGACAATTTACACTTACCCCACATGAGCCGCACGAGTGGGACCGAATTTATAAACCTGGTTTTCGCCGGCAAGCGGAACAAGTTGTTCGCGCAATCCATGGGTTATCCAATTCTGCGGTTACGCTGGAGGATGCTGTCGCCACCATGTCCCTCATTGCTAAAATCTATGCATGAACAAGAGCCAACGCCTCCTGTGGTCTCTCCCCTGATCATCGAGATCCGGCGTGAGCGACTGTTTGCCCTCGTGGCCCGGCAGTTGGGAAATCTCTTTGAATATGATGCGGCAACGGATGAGACGGCGCTGAATCGTGCTTTGGACGAGGCGCTGGAACGCAGCCGCTACTGCTTTGCACGCAATCTGAACAAGTACTTCCGCCGGGATGGTCAGGCGCATTTCAGCCCTTTTCATTCGGGCCAATACTGCATCTTTCTTTATTACCTTGGCCATTCACTGGCACTGATCGGCGCATCGAGTCTGGCGGATCGTGTTTATTATCTGAATCGCGCTCTAAATGGCGTGGACCTTTTCCATCAGGTGAGTTTGCCAGAGGTTTTCTGCGTGGAGCATCCGCTGGGTGCAGTGATCGGCAGAGCACAGATCGGGAACTACTTTTTCTTCGCTCAAGGTGTGACCGTGGGGGGTAACAAAGGTGCCTATCCCATGCTCGGTGATCATGTCACAATGCTCTCGAACTCCAAGATCGTCGGCAAATCAGTGATCGGTGACAACGTCATCCTGGCCGCGAACAGCTATGTCAAAGATGCAATCATCCCCGCCAACTCCATCGTGTTTGGTCAGGACCGAAACTTGGTGATCAAAGAAAACAAAAGCGGCCTCACCGCAGAGCTTTTTGACAGCACGGCGGCATGAAAACCGAATCCTTTTCTCCCACACGCGCGCTTGTCATCGGCCTCGGTTCGATTGGCAAACGTCATCTTGGCCTGTTAAAAGAGTTGGGCTGTGACACCGCCGCCTGCACCCGCCATGCAGTGCCTGAAGCACGCTGCTTTGAAGGTTTGGAGGAGGCAGTGCAAGTCCATCGGCCCGAAAAGGTGCTCATCGCCAATGCCACCGCAGATCACTACTCGACACTCCGTCACCTCAAGAATCTCGGAGTAACCGCTGACCTATTGGTCGAGAAACCTCTTTTCAGTCGGCCCGATGAAACGCAGCCTTTAGAAGTCCAGCAGCGCATCAGCGTGGCCTACAATCTCCGTTTTCACCCCGCCGTGCTAGCTTTGCGCGAAGCGCTGCGGAATGAAGAACCTGTCTCCGCCCAACTCTACGTGGGCATGCACCTCTCCACTTGGCGTCCAGGCCGCGACTACCGAACTACCTACTCCGCCTCTGTGGTGCAGGGCGGTGGTGTGCTTCGTGACCTCAGTCATGAGATCGATCTCGGCCTCTGGCTCTTTGGCCCCTGGAAGCGGCTCGTCGCTCATGGCGGGCATTTCAGCGAACTGGAGATCGAGACAGAAGACACAGTCGGAATCTGGTGGGAGTCTGAGCGCTGCCCGAAAATCGGCGTCGAGATCAACTACCTCGACCGCGCCCCGCGCCGCTCCATCTTAGTTCACACAAGATGCCACACCTGGGAGGTGGACATGATCGGGAGCCGACTGCTTTGTGACGGGATTGTGAGCCAAAGCTGGAGGCTGGAAAGAAACTCCACTTACCTCGCCCAAGATCGCGCTTGGTTGCGCGGTGAACATGACATCCTCTGCTCTTTCTCCGAAGGCCTCGCCGTGCTGCACATGATTAAGGCCATCGAACACTCCATCACCACTCAGTCCTGGGCCTGCCATCCGTCCACCTCATGAAGAAAATCATCTGTACTGTCTGCGTTCGCGGGGGCTCCAAAGGCGTGCCTGGAAAGAACATCCGTCCCATGCTCGGCGTGCCGCTGATGCAGCACACCTTGCGACAGGCCGTGGACAGCGGCATCTTCGCCGCAATCGCCGTCAGCAGTGATTCCCTGGAGATTCTCGACTGCGCCACGCAGATCGCTGGCGTTTTGCCACTTGTGCGGCCTGATGAGCTGGCGACTGACACCGCAGGCAAAGTCCCAGCCATCCGCCACGCAATGCTCGAAACCGAGAAAGCCGCTGGCATCACCTGCGACATCCTGGTGGATCTTGATGTCACCTCGCCTCTGCGTGATGCCGAAGACATCCGCAACGCCGTCGCGATGATCAAAGACGGCGTGCCGAATGTACTCACCGCCATGCACTCGCGCCGCTCACCTTATTTCAATCTGCTGGAGCGCGGCTGCGATGGCGAGATCGGTACGGCCAAACGCCTCCCAGGTGGCGTACTCCGCCGTCAGGACGCGCCGCAGTGCTATGACATGAACGCCTCCATCTATGTCTGGCAGCGTGGCGTGCTGTTCGCTAATACCGGCCTCTATCATCCCGGCACTGAACTCTATGTCATGCCTGAGGAGCGCTCATGGGACATTGATAGTGAGATGGACTGGGCCGTCGTAGAACTGCTGATGAAACGCAAACAGGACAAGGCAAACACATGAGAACTCTCGCTGAACTCTCCAACCTCAAAGGACGCGTGGCTCTCATCACCGGCGGTGCGGGTCATCTCGGTATGGCCATCGCTGAAGCCCTTGCAGAAAACGGTGCCACTGTTGCCTTGCTCGATCTTCATGAGGACAGGTGCCGCACTCGCGTAGCTGAACTCGAAGCCAAAGGTGCGTCCGCATTCTTCGTCACTGCCGACCTCACCGATGCCGCCGCCACTCGTGCCGCCGTGAATGAAGTCGCTGCTCGTCATGGCCGGCTCGAAATAGTCATTCACGCCGCCTCGCTAGTCGGAACAGATCGTGTGCAAGGCTGGGCCGTTCCTTTCGAATCACAGAGCCTCGAAGCTTGGCAGATGGCCATGCGTGTCGGTCTCGATCCCGCCTTCACCATTCTGCAGGAGGCGCGCCCATATCTCGAAGCCTCAGGCCACGGCTCTGTAATCTTTGTCTCCTCCATTTACGGACTCGTCGCTCCTGACAATTCCCTCTACGAAGGCACGCAGATGCAGACCCCCTCGGCCTATAGTGCCGTCAAAGGCGCGCTCAATCAACTCACCCGCCACTTCGCTGCCCTGCTGGCTCCCAAAATCCGCGTGAATGCCCTCACTCCGGGCGGCATCTGGCGCGGCCAGAGCGAGACCTTCATCGAGCGCTACAACCAACGCACGCCCATGGGCCGCATGGGCCGCGAAGAAGACTTCAAAGGCGCAGCTGCCTTCCTGGCCAGTGATCTCTCCGCCTACGTTACCGGCCACAATCTCGTCGTCGACGGGGGCTGGACCGCGTGGTGATGAAGGCGTGCTCGCCAGAGCACGGCCTACTTGTATCAGCGGCCTCTTTGTCCTACGCTCGAGCCATTATGGTCGCCCAATCCAGCTCTCATCTCATCGCGCCAGACCGTCCCAGCTTCATTATCGCCGAAGCTGGAGTGAATCATAATGGCAGTCTCGTACTCGCGAAGAAGCTTGTTCAAGCCGCCGCTCAGTCCGGCGCGGATGCCGTGAAGTTTCAAACCTTTCAGGCAAAGCACCTTGTCACGTCTGATGCCCCCCAAGCCGAGTATCAGGCTAAGAATTCCGGCATCACCGAAAGCCAATTCGACATGCTTAAGCGCCTTGAACTGCCCCTCGAAGCCTTCGCCGAACTGAACCGCTACTGTCAGGAACTGGGCATCATGTTCATGTCCACGGCCTTTGATGAAGGCAGCTCCGATTTCCTCGCCGGACTTGGGATGCCCATCTTCAAAATCCCCTCCGGTGAACTGACGAACCTGCCGCTGCTGCGGCACATCGCGCGTCATGGCAGACCGATGATCGTTTCCACAGGTATGGGGACGCTTGACGAAGTCGCCGAAGCCGTGGAAGCCATCCGCGCGGTGGGCAATGACGACATAACCGTCCTGCATTGTGTTTCAAACTACCCTGCTCCGCCGGAGTCCGTGAATCTCCGTGCCATGGAAGCCATGCGTGCCGCGCTCGGCGTGCCCATTGGCTACTCGGATCACACAATGGGCATCGAGGCATCTGTCTTCGCCGTCGCAGCGGGTGCCAAGGTGATCGAGAAGCACTTCACACTCGACTGCCAGATGCCAGGCCCCGATCACAAAGCCTCCCTAGAGCCTGCCGACCTCGCTGAAATGGTGCGCAGCATTCGTCGTGTCGAGGTCCTCCTTGGCAGTGGTTTAAAACAACCCAGTGAAGCCGAACTCGCCGTCGCCAAGATCGTCCGCCGCAGTGTCGTGGCCCAAACTTCAATCCCTGCGGGCACCATAATCAAGGATGCGATGCTCGTCCTACGTCGTCCAGGCACAGGCATCTCTCCCGCGAAGTTCCATGAAGTGCCCGGGCGTCGTGCGTTGGTGGACATCGCCGAAGGTTCCATGATCCGCTGGGAGGATCTCGCGTGAGATCCGTCGCCGTGGTCAGCGTGGGGCGGTCAGATTACAGCATCTACCGTCCCCTGCTCCAGCGCATCGTCACGCATCCTGAGCTGGAACTTCGCGTGCTTGTCTCCGGGATGCATCTGGAGGCGCGCTACGGCTCAACGCAAAGCATCATTGAAAAAGATGACTTCCCTATCAGTGCCCGCATCCCCGTCCTTCAAAACGAGGACACCCCCGAAGCGGTCGCCACGGCCATTGGCATCGGTGTCGCGGGTTTCGGTCATTACTTCGCCGACTCGCGGCCTGATCTACTCGTCGTGCTCGGAGATCGTTTTGAAATGTTTGCCGCAGCACTCGCAGCGGTGCCTTTTAACATCCCCATCCTCCATCTCCACGGCGGTGAATTGACCGAGGGCGCGATGGACGACCGCTTCCGCCACGGCCTTACGAAAATGAGTCACCTTCACGGTGTCGCCACCGAGCTCTATCGCCAGCGTGTCATCCAACTTGGTGAACAACCCTGGCGCGTGACCTGCTGCGGCGCGCTGTCTTTGGATAACATTCTTTCCATCCAACGCCTCAGCCGTGCGGAGTTGGAAAGCCGCTTTAACCTCGATCTCTCCACTCCGCCGCTGCTCGTCACCCTTCATCCAACCACGAGTGAGCATGAGCAAACCGCCCCGCAAACCGACGCTCTCATGGCCGCGCTCCGTTCGCTCGACCTTCCAATCATCTTCACCATGCCCAA
The DNA here is from genome assembly GCA_947477755.1 of Verrucomicrobiaceae bacterium. GTDB lineage: Bacteria > Verrucomicrobiota > Verrucomicrobiia > Verrucomicrobiales > Verrucomicrobiaceae > Prosthecobacter. The sequence continues at coordinate 18,573 of CANJVS010000008.1, forward strand.
TGCCGACATGGCAGGCAGTGTGATCCGCGAGCGCATTCTCGCCTTCTGCCAAAAGTCTACAAAAGCCGTGTGGGTGGAAAACTTCGGCCCCGAGGGCTACTTCTCCATCCTCGGCGAAGTCAGTGCCATGATTGGAAATTCGTCGAGTGGTCTGCTCGAAGCACCCTCCTTTGCGCTGCCCGTGGTCAATATCGGCAACCGCCAGAAAGGCCGTCTCCGTGCCGGCAATGTCATCGACGTGCCGCTCTTTGATTCGGCGGACATCGTCGCCGCGATTCGTCAGGCCATCAGCCCCGAGTTTAAAGCGCAGGCCACAGGTGACGAGCATTTCTTTGGCGACGGCCATGCTTCCGAAAAGATCCTCGACCTCATCGCCAACACACCGCTTGATGAGCGCTTGCTCGGCAAAACCTTCCACGACCTTAACCAATCATGAAATGCGTTTTGATCGGAGCCGGAGGTCACGGACGAGTCCTCATTGAGGCCTACTCGCCTGCTCGTTTTGATGCCATCCTCGATTCTCAACCCGGCCTTCTCGAAGTGGCCGGCGTCCCGGTCATGCGTGGTGATGAAATATTGCCCGAACTCGCCGTGCAAGGCTTCACTCACTTCGTCATCGGCGTTGGTTCCGCAAGGAATTGCGCGCGTCGCTCTCAGTTGTTTCAAATCGCCATTCAGGCAGGATTGAAACCTCAGAGCGTCATCCATCCCACTGTCTTCGTTTCGCCCTCAGTTACTTACGCTGATGGTTGCCAGATTTTGGCAAAGGTGGTGATCAACACCGGCGCAAAGCTCGGCACGCATGTGCTGGTGAATACGGCGGCGATTGTAGAGCACGACTGCGTCATCGGGGCGCACACGCACATCGCCACGGGCGCTATTTTATGCGGGGATGTGCATGTCGGAGAGGCCGCGCACATCGGAGCTGGGGCAGTGATTCGGCAGGGTATCCGTATCGGTTCGCGTGCGGTCGTTGGGGCAGGTGCCGTTGTGGTACGTGATGTTTTGGACGATGAAGTGGTGGTCGGAGTACCTGCGAGAAGTCTAGCGTGAGCTGGGGCGGTTGAGAAACTTCGGTTTGATTTCACACCTCGACAAGGCATAGAACGGTTTTCCTGACGAGTGTCGGGAATCATCTTTGATGAAGCCCATCGAAACTTACTGCCTAACACACTCCGACACTCTGCGTCATGCCATGGAGGTGATCGACGACGGAGCGCAGGGTATCGCATTCGTACTCGATGCAGAACGACGCCTGATCGGAACCGTTACGGATGGAGATATCCGTCGTGCTTTGATCAAAGGCGTTCTGCTCACTGATGAGATTGGCCCACATGCAAAGAAGGTATTTTCGACTGTCAGCCCGAGCGCTCCACGGGCCGAGGTCATCGACCTCATGCAGGCGAGGCAACTCCGTCAGATCCCGATCATCGATTCAGAAGGACATCTCAAAGGCTTGCATCTGCTGCATGAAATTCTCGGAGCTGTGCCAAAGCCGAACTGGGCTGTGATCATGGCCGGAGGAAAAGGTACACGACTCGGAGAGCTGACGCAGGCCAGGCCTAAACCGATGCTTAAAGTCGCTGGCAGACCCATCATCGAACGCTTGGTTTTACATCTCGTTGGTTGTGGCATTCGCCGTATTTTCATCTCGGTCAACTATCTCGCCTCGGTTATCGAAGAGCATTTTGGTGATGGCTCACAGTTCGGTTGCCGTATCGAATACCTGCGGGAAGACGCAGGCACCCCCCTCGGCACGGGTGGTTCATTGAGTCTGTTGCCTGAAGTGCCCGAACATCCGCTTTTCGTCTGCAATGGTGATCTGGTGACACAGGTGGATTTACAGAGCCTTGTCGGCTTTCATCACGATGGTGGCTATCAGGCGACCATCGGTGTGCGCAGTTACACCCATGAGATTCCATTCGGATGTCTGGAGGTCGCTGATGGTCGAGTGACGAGCCTTGTCGAGAAACCTGTCCTTTCACAGTTGATCAATGCTGGCATTTACATGCTTTCACCTGATATGGTTCGGCGCGTTCCGCAGCGCTTCTACCCCATCACTGAGCTGTTTGATGAGGCTCTGCGCCAGGGTGAAAGAGTGGGTGCCTTTGAGATCGTGGACGACTGGATCGATGTGGGCCAGCGGGATCAACTCAAACAAGCAAGGGGAGATGCACAGTAATCATTATGGGACAATTTGAAGGTAAAAAAGTTCTCGTCACCGGTGCCGGCGGCTTCATCGGCAGCCACCTTTCCGAGCACCTCGTGCGTGAAGGGGCCGGAGTTCGCGCGCTTGTTCATTACAACGCTCTTGGCAAAAAAGGTTGGCTAGATGAATCCGAATACGCTGGAGATATGGAAATCTACACTGGAGACATCGCTGATCGCGACAGTGTACGCCGGGCGGTCAAGGGGGCAGACATCGTCTTCCACCTTGGTGCATTGATTGCAATTCCCTATTCGTATCAAGCACCGCACAGCTATGTGCGCACAAACATCGAAGGCACGCTCAATGTGCTTCAGGCATCTCTCGACTGTGGTGTTCAACGTGTAGTCCACACTTCGACGAGTGAGGTGTACGGCACCGCACTGTTTGTGCCGATCACAGAAGAGCATCCGCTGCAGGGGCAGTCACCTTATTCAGCGTCTAAAATTGGTGCTGATAAAATGGCTGAGGCCTTTGCGGCATCTTTTGAATTAGAAGTCGTAACGGTGCGCCCATTCAACACGTTCGGGCCGCGTCAAAGCATGCGGGCAGTGATCCCGACCATCATCACTCAATGCGCACGCGGTCATGAAGTACATCTCGGAGCCGTCCACCCGACCCGTGACCTGAATTTCGTGCAGAACACGGTCGAAGGTTTCTGTGCCAGCGCCTTGTCGCCGAGTGCGGTTAGCCAGACAATCAACTTCGGTTCTGGGCGAGAGATCAGCATTGGCGACCTTGCCCTACTCATCGCAAAAATGATGGGTAAAGACATCACCGTCATTTGTGAAGGCGAACGTTTGCGTCCGGTCAAGAGTGAGGTGGAGCGCCTGCTCGCTTGCAATAAAAAGGCTAAAGAACTTGTCGGCTGGGAGCCGAAAATCACACTCGAAGAAGGCTTGAAACAGACGATCGAGTGGCTGATGAACAACATGGAACACTACTCCACCAATGGCTATGTCGTCTGACATGACCTTTGTTCCCCTCAGTGCTCCACATCTCAGTGGCAATGAGTGGAAGTACATCAAAGACTGCCTCGATACAGGCTGGGTGTCTTCCGTCGGTGCCTACGTAACTCGTTTTGAGAATGCTTTAGCTGATGCTTCAGCCGCCCCACATGCTGTGGCAACGACCTGCGGCACGGCTGCGCTGCATGTGGCACTTCTTGTCGCTGGTGTAAAACCTGGTGATGAGGTGCTGGTGTCTTCGATGACATTCATCGCTCCGGTCAATGCGATTAGTTACGCGAATGCCATTCCAGTACCGGTCGATGCTGAAGCTAACCATTGGCAGATGGACGTGGATAAGGTGCGTGCGTTTTTGACTAACGACTGCGAACTGCGTGACGACAGGTTATTCAATAAAATCAGTGGCAGGCGCGTGGCTGCAATCGTTCCTGTGCATATTCTTGGGCATCCTGTTGAGATGACTTCACTGATGAAGCTGGCAGATGAGTTCGGCCTCATCGTGATCGAGGATGCCACAGAAAGCCTCGGCTCCACCTATTTTGATCGGCCAGTTGGCGGTATCGGCCACATGGGTTGTTACAGCTTCAACGGCAACAAAATCATCACCACAGGCGGTGGTGGCATGCTCGTCACCGCGAACGAAACCTGGGCGAAAAAAGCACGCTACCTCACGACGCAAGCCAAGGATGATCCGCAGGAATACATCCATCATGAGATCGGCTACAACTACCGCCTGACAAACATCCAGGCGGCTTTGGGCTGCGCGCAGATGGAGTTACTAGCGGGTTACGTTGAGCGACGCCGTGACATTCATGCTATGTATCGCTCCCATCTGTCAGATATCTCGGGCATCCAGTTTCAAGCTGAGGCTGAAGGAGTGCGCAGCAATTTCTGGCTCACCACGATCTACATTGACCGAGCACAGTTTGGCATGGCAGCGCGGGCATTACGTCAGGTGCTAAAGGATGCCCAGATCGAGGCACGCCCACTCTGGCAGCCGGCGCATCTCTCACCGGCTCATCAGGATGCCTTCAAGTTGCCGTGTCCGGTGTCTGAAGATTTATTCGCGAACTGCCTCTCATTACCTTCATCGTCCTCTTCGTCCGATCAAGACATCGCACGCGTCATCCAAGTCATCCGTCATGCTGCTGGCCATTAAAAAAATAGGGAGGCGTTATCGTCATTTTCAAGATGCCGTGAAGAGCCGCATAGCGCCAAAACTGAAAACAGCTCATGACCCACTCCATCTCAGGGTGGCAGATTTCAAGACCAGTGACACGCTTTTTATCATGGGCAGCGGTGCCTCCATCCTTGATCTGCCAAATGAGGCCTGGCAGGCGATCCGCGCAGCCGATTCTATGGGCATCAATTTCTGGCTATACCATGATCATGTGCCCACCTGGTATACATGTGAAGTTCCGCGTAACCCTGAATATGCGGCTTCGCTGATGACGCTGCTGAAGCTGCGCAAGAATGATTACCGCAACACCTGCCTACTTCTGAAGGATGTGACGAAGCTGGATGAGCGGTGTCCACACTGGACCTCGGAGTTTCCTCTCGGAGATATGAATCATATTTACACACTGTTCATGCTGGGTGTGCGCGGTCGAACAGCAGGCTCATTACGATTCTTTTTGCGCTGGTACCGCCGTCTTGGTTATTTCCGCCGCAACGAGATGCTCTGGGGGTTACCGATGAAGCGTGCGACGATCTTTATGGCAATGAGCTTTGCCCTAATGGCCGGCTATCGACGTATTGTGCTGTGCGGTGTAGATTTGAGCAACCCTGACTACTTTTACCATCATCCCAAATACGTTGGGAACGGGATGCCTGCGCCACCGGAACTGCAACGCTCCTCTCAGGCCTTAGCGGAAACATTCACCAAGCATGGTCTCAAGTTTCGGCAGATGCCCAATCCGGCTGTCCACATCACGATCGATCCGGCATTGAATCCTTTACCGATGGATGAAATCATTCATGCTTTCAACGAGGAGGTGCTCAAACCTGAAGGGGTGGAGCTATTCGTGGCATTGCCATCCTCAAAGCTATATCCACGCATTTCAGCATTATATGAACCATTGAAGCGCTCCGAATAAACGAACGCAGCATTCCAAAGCCTCATTCAAGTCGCCACATGGTGGAGAGAGACTGTGTCTGACTGAAAAATGCAGATGGTAATCACAAAAATTAACATTCCGCAGGGACACCGGATTTCTCCGCCACTGCGGATGAACTGTCTTGTCGCCGCGCGAGGCGGGACGTCTGAAAATCGTTCATATCGTGAGGTCGCTCAACAAGAGCTCATTACTCTTGGCCAGACGGTGCCTTCGGATGTCATTCTCGAGTCCGTGATCTCAAGTGTTCAAGAAAAGCGAGGCCGGTGATTTAAATTGCTGTTATCGATCAAACTCAGCAGCGGCTTTGACTTCCAGACAAATCTTTAGCCCCGACGTAAACGCGAGTTGCCTCAAAAAGAATCACACCGGGGAAGCGTGAACAAGTGAGGTGTTGGCGGATCGTTGCCTCAAAATGAATGACACCGGATGGAGACCCCACCGGAGATGAGTCAATTAAGTCGAAAAGAGTATCTAGTGTAGCCCGTCAAACAGACTGCAACTTATCGAGGGCCTTTCTGCCGCGGGTGACTTTTTCGAGAATGTCCGAGGCCTTGGCAGTCCAGATGAAGGGCTTGGGCTTTTCATTGTGGAGTTCCAGA
>CANJVS010000009.1 GCA_947477755.1 Verrucomicrobiaceae bacterium
GCTCGTCGGCATTCTGCCGGCGCATGGCATGATGGACGCTTTCTTCACTGCCACCAGCATGATTGGTTTCATGGCCGGCGGTGGCATCGTGGTGCGAAACAGCATCATCCTGGTCGATTTCATCGAGTTGCGTGTGCGTGAAGGCATGCCGTTGAGCGAGGCGGTCATCGATGCAGGAGCCGTCCGCTTCCGCCCCATGCTGCTTACGGCGATGGCTGTGGTCGTCGGAGCTGCCGTCATTCTCGCCGACCCGATTTTCCAGGGTCTCGCCATTGCCCTCATGGCCGGTGAAATCGCCAGCCTGCTCATCAGTCGCATGGCCGTGCCGGTGCTGTATTTCATGGCTAACAAACAATCACACCCCGAACTCAAACCCATATGAAACCCAACATCGGAAAAATCGATCGCGCTCTGCGCATCATCCTTGGCCTCGGCCTCATCGCCTACGGCCTCATCAATCACAGTTGGATCGGAGCCATCGGCGCCGTGCCGCTCCTCACCGCGTTCATCAGCTTCTGCCCGTTGTATGCCCCGCTCGGCATCAGCACCTGCGGCAAAGGCGGTAACGACAAAGGTGGCGGCTGTTGCGGTGGCGGGAAATTCTGCTGACCGTAGCACAGGCTTTCCAGCCTGTGTTCAACGCCTCCAACCAAGCCCAGCCTGGAAAGGCCAGGCTACTTTGATGACACGCTTCCTCATCCCCATCGCCATCGGAGTCACGCTCGGCTCTCTCATGGGCTACTTTGGCCAATGCAGCTCAGGCAACTGCCCGCTCACCTCCACCTGGTGGCGCGGTGCGATCTACGGCGGCGTGATGGGGCTGCTGTTTGCTTTCAGTACACATCGCTAACTCCAAACTCCACTCCATCATGAATCCACGCTACATCGCTGAAACCAGCAAAACACCGGCGCAAGCCGTGACCGATCTCGAAGTATCGGTCAAACAGCACGGCTACGGCGTGTTGCATATTTACGACCTCAAACAAACCCTGGCGAGCAAAGGCTTCGATGTGCCGAACGCCTGCCACATCCTCGAAGTCTGCAATCCCAAGCAAGCCGCCGCCGTGCTCACCGCCGACATGGGCATGAACATCGCTCTGCCATGCCGCATCTCCGTCTATCAAGACAGCGGCAAGACCCTGATCGGTATGGTGCGACCCTCAGCATTGCTCGCTCCACTGTCCGAGTCCGCCGAGCTGAAAACCATCGCCGAACAAGTCGAGAAGGACACCATCGCCATCATCGAAGCGGCGAAGTGAACTCCAAAATCATGCTCTGGACCTTCGTCATCATCGCCGTCGTTGTCGGCCTTTGGTATTGGTATGAAGGCGGCTGGGATCGTGGCCTCTTCAAAGCCGCGCCGGGCTGCGTGTGCGAAAATCTGAACGCCGATCAAGCGAATGCCTGGCTGCGAGAGCATCCCGAAACACAGGTGCTCGATGTGCGCTCCAAAGGTGAGTTTGAAGGCGGTGCACTGCCTAAGGCGGTGAACGTCTCCATCGGCGAGGAAGGTTTCGAAACCAAGGTCGCCACCCTTGATAGAGCAAAGCCCGTGCTCGTCTATTGCGCCGGTGGTTTTCGCAGTCGCAAAGCGGTCGCGAAGCTCAAGGAACTCGGCTTCAAAAACATCCAGCACATCCACCGCGGCTACATGTCGTGGAAACCGGATTCCCAGCCGTGAAACACATCACCAAGCTTGATTCATGAGATTCCGACAGAGGTAGGGTCGGCCCTTGGCGATGACTGAAAGGGTCGAAAGCGGCCTAATTGGACATAAATGGACTGAATTGGACTGGCAAATGGACTGGCAAATGGACATTAGGAGGCGAAACTCCTTCATGTTCCCGGCCCTGCCCGATTCCATTCCCATCTCCGCCGAGATGCTCCGGCTCGTCAGCGAGATCGACGAGTTCAAGGGGCACTGGCGCACCTGGCAGTCGCTCACACCCGATCGGCTGCAAGGCCTGCGCCGCGTCGCCACCATCGAGAGCATTGGTTCGTCCACACGTATAGAGGGCTCACGCCTCAGCGACCGCGAGGTCGAGGCGTTGCTCGGGCGCTTGGAGACAAAATCCTTCACCACTCGCGATGAGCAGGAGGTCGCTGGCTACGCTTTCGTCATGGAGCAGGTCTTCGCTCACGCCAGCGAGATCCCACTCACGGCGAACATGCTGAAGCAGCTCCATCGCGACCTCCTTCAATACAGCACCAAAGATGAGCGCCATCGCGGCGAGTGGAAGTCATTGCCGAATCACGTCGCCGCCTTCGATGCCGATGGTCGCGAGCTGGGCATCGTCTTCGAGACCTCCAGGCCCTTCGACACGCCCGCGCACATGGATTCTCTGCTCGACTGGCATCGCCGCGCCGAGGCCGACACCGGTCTGCATCCGCTGCTGCGCATTGGCATTTTTGTGGTCATCTTCCTCGCCGTGCATCCCTTCCAGGATGGCAATGGCCGCCTCTCTCGCATCCTCACCACGCTGCTGCTACTCCGCGCCGGTTACGGCCATGTGCCCTACAGCTCGCTGGAGAGCATCGTCGAGCAAAACAAAGAAGCCTACTACCTCGCCCTCCGCCGCACTCAGACCACATGGCGCGAAAGCAACGCCGACTGGCCTGCCTGGCTCATGTTCTTCCTCCGCAACATCCGCCAGCAGATCACGCGCCTCCAACATCGCCTCGACGCCAACCGCCCTCAACTCTCCCCGCTCGCCCGTCAGCTCGCCGCCCTCTTCGACACCCGCGAAACCCTCACCAACGCCGAAGCCGTCACCCTCACCGGTGCCAACCGCTCCACGCTCAAAGCGAAGTTTGCGGAGCTTATTGCCGCTGGGCTCGTGGAGGCGCATGGCAAGGGACGTGGGGCGTTTTATACCAGAATGAAGAAATCTTGAGATCCTCAATCCATGCAATGCATCATCGAAACTGAACTCACCCCGACTCGTTTTAGCGAGCTGGGAAACCCTTATCGAATCTTTCGCGAATCCACGCAAAAGCTCGTCGCGGTTGCCAGCCAAATGCCTCATCTTGGCTACCCCGGACATGGGTTATTTCCGGATGTATCGCCCGCACAACACCGCCTGAGCATTTACCACGCAAGTGATGGAACCATGCTCGGGTGTATCTCGACCAAGTATCCGATCAACGATGTAGCTTTGTCGCCCGACGGTGAAAACGTGTTAATCGCCACGGGCTCCTACGATGGCGGTTGGTTCTTCCGAGGATACCTATTGAGGTTTTACTGGAGGTCAGGACATACCGAACAACTACTCGGACAATGCCGTGAGTTTGTTGCATGCCGTTACGATGAAGACGGAACCGTTACGGCATTGATGCGGCCCGACAATGAGGAAGAGTTTTGGGGCGATCAGATGGATGCATGGACCATCGTGATTCGTGTGAAAATCGAGTCGGGTCCTGGCCCGTGGAGTGGAGAGCCATCTGAGATTGCGCGTGAGGATCCAAGGCTGGAGGGTCTGCCCCCTTCGGTACCCAGCGATCACGGGTTCCCAGAATCCATACTCACTCAGAGTCCTGACCAGCGGTACTCATGGCATCTGGAGGCGTGTAGCTGGCTCAGAGAAGTGAAAGCTGAGTATTACTGCGGCATCTGGGACCTGCGGTGGCAGGACCACAACACCTTTGCTTTAGTGGCCCACGGACTGGCAATTGAGCAGCGAAGCATCCATGCGGGCGTTCTGAAGCGAGTGGAATGTGAAGGCTATGGTGTCGAGCTGATTGATCATCCGCAGTTGGGCTTGCTTTCGCATATTCAGCTCACTGGACCGCATGGTGGAAGCATTGATACAACGAGTGAACTCTGGCAATGGCGGGAAAACCAGCATCCAACGATACTCCGGTTCGAGAGGCCTTATGCTTTCTCGTTTGATTCCTTCGGCAATGGGCTGGCGATAGACGTAAGCTGGGCGAATCAACGGGATCGCAAGAACCTGCTCCTCGGGCCGAGTGGCAATACCCTTCAAAGCATTGATTGCGGAGTGACTGATCGGCTTGGACCAACGAGCTTTCCGCATAATTTGGATGCCCTCTACTTTCTCAAGCGAGAGGGCGAAGAAGCCTACAGAAACAACGACTACCGGCTTTGGTGCAGCGAGGGTGGAGGCAGATTCATTTGTTTGCGACCATGGGATACCTCTGAGCTTGATTTTTGTCCGGTCGTAGCTGTGGCCCGTTTAGGAACGGAGCTTCTCGGTGCAGGATCAGTTTGGAATCGATCCGTCCCCAAAAAGCTTGGCTCCTATCTGGAACTGCGCGACCTCAGAAATAGCCACCGCACGGTGTCCATCGAGCTTCCATCCAGCCCGACCAGCGTTGCTTTATCCCCAGACAAGCAAACTGCTATCGTAGGTTTAGTGGACGGCAGAATTGGCTTCTTTGATCTGCGATCAAAACGCACCATCGGTGAAACCGTTCTCCCTTATGAAGTGGCTCGGTCCGTGCCGCTTTCCCTATCGATTCGAGAGGACAGAATGCTTGTTGGCACCCAGGACGGACGAGTTCTCCTAACACGTCTTGTTTCGTGAGGGAACCGCAACAGAGTTGAAAAAGCTGTCTCGACCCAGGTCGCTCCGTCCGAAGGCAGTGTGGCGAAGGAAATGGGCTCAACTCTGCCGCACCCACGCCAGCAATCGTGCTGCAGGCTGGAAACCCGATGTTTGAGCGGTGACTTTGCCGTTCTTCATCAACGCGAAGGCGGGGATGCCCTGGATGCGGAACTGGCTGGCGATTGGCTGCTGCTCGTCGGTGTTCACTTTGATGAAAACGGCCTCGCCAGCGGCCTGGGCGGCGGCTTTGGCGAACTCGGGGGCCATCATCTGGCAGGGGCCGCACCAGGCGGCCCAGAAGTCGATGACGACGGGCAGCGGGCTTTGCGAGATGAGCACGGCAAAGGCGGCGGGGCTGGTCATTTCGACCGGTGTGGCGACCAGGGGCAGATCAGCTTTGCAGGTGCCGCAGCGGCCTTGCTGGCTGACTTTGGCGTAGGCGATGCGGTTCGCGGTGCCGCAGGCGGGACAGGGCAGGATGATGCCGCGTTCGTCGGATTCGAGGTGATGGCTCATGGAGGACAAGATCGGAGGAGAGTTAAAACTTGCATATACGCATACGCTCATATAGCAGTTTGGCAAAGACAACCTTTCAACCACCATGAGCAAGCATTTACTGATCCTCGGCGGCGGCACCGCTGGCACCATGATGGCGAACCATCTGCGCCGTCGCCTGCCTGCGTCCGAATGGCGCATGACGGTGGTGGATCGCTCGGACAAGCATCTCTATCAGCCGGGCTTTTTGTTTCTGCCCTTCGGCAAGTATGAGGAGAGCGACATCATCCGGCAGACGCGCGATTTCATTCCGCGTGACGTCGAGTTCATCCAGGCTGAGGTGGATCAAATCACGCCTGAAAGCCATACGGTGACGCTGAAGGACGGGCGAGAGTTGAAATACGACCTGCTCATCGTCGCCACGGGCTGCCGCACGGCGCCTGAGGAGACCGAGGGCATGCTGGGACCAAAATGGCGCGTGAATGTGCATGACTTTTACACGCTGGATGGTGCGCGGGCACTGCGTGACAAGCTGGCGGATTTTCAAGGCGGTCGCGTGGTGGTGCATATCAACGAAATGCCGATCAAATGCCCCGTGGCACCGCTGGAGTTCACTTTCCTAGCCGACACGTTCTTCCGCGAGCGCGGCATCCGCGACAAAGTCACGCTGACCTATGTGACGCCGCTCTCGGGAGCCTTCACGAAGCCGAAGGCGGCAAAGAAGCTCGGGCATCTGCTTGGTGACAAGGGAATCGAACTCGTCACCGACTTCGTGGCGGAGCGTGTGGACCAGGAAAACGACAAACTCGTGTGCTTCGATGGCCGCGAAGTGCCTTACGACCTGCTAGTGACGACGCCGACAAACATGGGTGATGAAGCCGTGCGCCGCAGCGCTCTCGGCGATGATCTCGACTTCATTCCGACGCAGAAACACACGCTGCAATCGGTGGAGTATCCCGATGTCTTTGTGATTGGCGATGCGACCAATCTCCCCGCGTCGAAAGCAGGCTCCGTGGCGCATTTCGAAAGCGAAACTCTGGCAGACAACATCATGCTCCACATCCAGGGCAAGCCATTGAAGGAGGAGTTCGACGGCCACTCGAACTGCTTCATCGAATCCGGCAACGGCAAGGCGTTGCTCATCGACTTCAACTACGAGTATGAACCGCATGAAGGGCCGTTTCCGTTCTCTTTTGGGCCGATGAAGCTGCTGGAGGAAAGCCGTCTCAACCATCTCGGCAAGCTGGCTTTCCGGCATGTGTATTGGAACGTCCTGCTGAAAGGCTGGCCGCTGCTCGGCATCAGCCGACAGAAAAAGAAACCGGCCGATGCGTAATCATCATCCCAACCCACTGAATTATGAACAAGACCATCGCAGGAACTGAAATCGACGTGAACGAAGAGGGCTACCTCACCAACGCGTCGCAATGGAACGAAGCCATCGCTGCCGCCATCGCTGCAGAGGAGGGCATTGGTGCGCTCACCGACGCGCACATGAAAGTCATTCGCTACCTCCGCGAGCAGCAAGCGAAGGGCGCGGCGCTGACCATCCGCAGCATGGGCAAGAGCGGCGTGGTAACGACGAAGGAGCTTTACGACCTCTTCCCCGGCGGCCCGCTGAAGAAGTCTTCAAAAATTGCCGGCATTCCGAAGCCCGTCGGCTGCATTTAATTTCAAACACACACCTCATGAGCACCCCAGACGACAAACAACCCGTGAAAAAGATGTCCATCATCGTGAGCCGAGGCTCGCTGGATGGGATTTACCCGGCACTGATCATGGCGAATGGCGCGCGCATGGAGGGCATTGAAGCCTCGCTGTTCTTCACCTTCTTTGGCCTAAACGCGCTGGCAAACAAGACTCTCGACAGCCTCAAGGTATCCACCGTGGGTAATTCCGCGCTGAACATGGCCATGCCCATGCTCGGCCTGCCCATGACGATTCCATTCCCGACGGTGATGGGCGCGATTCCCGGCGTGTCGGCCTTTGCGACGCATCTCATGAACAAGGAGATGGAGAAGCTCGACATCCCGCCCGTGCGCGAGTTCCTGGAACTCATCTCCGACTCCGGTGGCAAGATTTATGCCTGCAAGCTGGCGATGGACATGTTCAAGCTGAAGAAGGAGGATCTCATGGATCGCGTCGATGGCGTGCTGACCGTGGGCCAGTTCTACGAAGAGTCCGCGGGAACGGGAACACATATTTTGTTCACCTGATATGCCTGTTCTAACTAACGACCCGGCCCGCTGCGAGGTGATGAACCTCGGTTGGGCGCATGGCGGCCACGGCCCCTATCTTGTGCGACAGGAAGGCTATGCTCCAGGCAGCACCGATTTTCACCCGCAGCGCTTTATCCTGCAAAAGGACGGGCGGTGGCTCATCAATCTGGCGTTTGTGATGCTGCCGGAAGTGGCGCAGGAGAAGCAACTCTTCCAGAGCCAAACGGAAGTGCTTCTATTTCTCGATGAACTCAGTGGGAAGCCCGTTGTGGCGGATGCTCAATGGCCTTCAGGGATGAAGTCGGAAGAAATCATGGATCACTTCGAGCAATGTGCGAACCGACTTCTGAGAGGCATGCGCAACTGCACGGTGATGTCGGCGCGTGCATGAAGTGCGTGATGCCAAGCGTGACTCCATGCTTGTCATGGATCTGGTCGCGGCGGTAGGATCAGGCGATGATCACCACCCGTCGTTCCTTTCTTCAGCAGGCAAGCCTCGCTTCATTCGGTCTTTGGATTCCAAAAAGCTTCGCGGAAGGCACGGCGGTCCAGCTCGCGCGTGACACACCTGAGTCAAAGGGCGTCTCATCCGGAGCGATTCTCGATTTCCTTGATGCGATCGAGCGTGAGAAGATTGAATTGCACAGCTTCATGATGCTGCGGCATGGCACGGTCATCGCCGAAGGCTGGTGGGAACCGTACGGGCCCGATCTGGTGCACACGATGTACTCGATGAGCAAGAGTTTCACATCGACGGCCGTGGGGTTTGCAGTCTCTGAAGGTAAGTTGAGCGTCGAGGACAAAGTGATTTCATTTTTCCCGGACGAGCTTCCTGCCAAGATCAGCGAAAACCTCGCGGCAATGCGAGTGAAGGATCTGCTCACCATGGCCACCGGCAATGAAAAAGAGCCGACACAAACCTGCGTGAAGGCAGAGAATTGGGTGCGCACATTCCTGGCGCAGAACATCGCGCACAAGCCCGGCACGCAATTCATGTACAACAGTGCCGCCACCTACATGTGCTCGGCCATTGTGCAGAAAGTCACCGGCCGGACAGTGCTCGATTATCTCACCCCGCGTCTGTTTGATCCGCTTGGCATTCATGGCATGAAATGGGAAACCTGTCCGCGAGGCATCAACACCGGTGGGTGGGGGCTTAGCATTCAGAGTGAGGGACTCGCCAAATTTGGTCAGCTGCTGCTGCAAAAGGGCAAGTGGAACGGCAAAGCACTTCTGCCAGCCGGGTGGATCGATGAGGCGACAAGCTTCCACATTCAGCAGCCTGGCGAGGACAAGAAGGATCGGCCCAAGGCTAAAAACGACTGGCTGCAAGGCTACGGTTATCAGTTCTGGCGCTGCCAGGGCACAGCCTTCCGTGGTGATGGAGCCTTTGGGCAATTCACACTTGTTTTACCGGAACAGGACGTCGTGATCGTGATGACGAGCGAGAACAAAAACATGCAGGGTCAGCTTGATCTTGTCTGGAAACACCTCTTGGCCGCATGCGATGCCAAAGAGCCACGGAAGGCGGACATGAGCCGGCTCAGCCAACTCAAACTTGCGCCACCCAAAGGCCGCAAAACCTCGCCCCGGATCACCGGCAAAACCTTCCGGCTCGAAACCAACGAGCTCGGTCTTCAATCCGTTTCATTTGCCTTCCGTGACGGAGCCTGCGTCTTCACCGCCGACGCGCACAGCATCACCTGCGGACTCGAAACCTGGCAGCGCGGTGAAGCGGCCTTTCCGGGTACCCCGCCGCGCCTGATCTCCGGCGGCAAGCCTAACAAACAATCACCATCAAAGATCGCCGCCAGTGCGACATGGACGGATGAGTCAACGCTTGTCATGACCTGGCGCTATTATGAAACACCGCACAGCGACACGGTTACCTGCAGATTCGACGGGAATGCCGTCACGCTCAATTTCCTCAACAGCATCACAGCCATGAACCCGAAGGCAAAGGACACTCGTGCGGCATTGAAGGGAGTAGTGTTGTGAGCATTCCAGCCATGAAAATCAGCCTGATGGCATTTCTATGTTCCTGTTCCCTGGCGGGAGCACAGGCCCTGAAAGTGGAGATGTTTGACCGCGATCCCGGCTGGGATGGCCACAACAATCGCATCGTGCCCACGAAACCCTTGATCGTGATTCAGGATTTTGGTTACAGCGCAACGAACCATGCGGGCAAGGCGTCCGGTGAGATTGGTGGGCGCATCCAGCGCTCGACAACACCGGCCAGTTTTGCGGCCCGGATTCCAGTCAAAACGCTTGATGACAAATTCTCCGCCTCGGGAAGTTTTGCCGTCACGAAGTCTGAAGGTGGTGCGGGCGTTTTCTTCGGTTTTTTCAATTCCAGACAGCCTGGCGGCAGCGGGCGACCGATCGGATCGCTGGGTTTGGATTTTGATTTCGAAGGCAAGGGTGGCCGGCTTGCAACACGTCTGATCACCGGCACCAACAAATCCTGCGGCACTTTCATCACACCCTATCTACCGGGGAAATTCAGGCCCACACCGATCAAGAATGACGGCACGCGTTATCACTGGACCCTCGCTTATGATCCCATGGCTGCAGGTGGCCACGGGCAGTTTGTTTTCACGATTCGCAGCGACACGCATGTCGCTGAAAATTACGGCTCACTGCCGGAGAACGCGGAGAAGGAGGCACAGGCGCGATTCCCAAACACCAGGACCTTCACGGTTGATCTCACGCCGGGGTTTCGCCGCGAGGGTGCCACGTTTGACCGGTTTGGTCTGCTGAACATGATGAAGTCTGGCGGGGCGGCGATGATGTTTTTTGATGACGTGCAGATAGACGGGCATCCTGAAGATTTCTCACGTGAACCCGATTGGATAAGCTCGGGAAACCGCAGGACTTATGAAGATCGGGAAGTCGTTGGTGCCCACGATTTCGGCTTCAGTGCAAAGACGAACCATGCGGGCGGTGCCGCTGGCGAAGTCGGCGGTGGACTTTGGCGCAGCGGTGAATTTGGTTATTACGCCGATCGCGTGGGACTGCTGAATCTCGATCAGCGGCTCGAAGCGCGAGGCAAAGTGAAGCTTGTCACCGCAGGTCCTGATTCGGACATGCACATCGGCTGGTTCAGCAGTGCCGGCAAAACCAAGTCGCCCGATGAATCCGGCAACTTCATCGGCATCCATGTCGGTGGTCCCACGCGCATTGGTCATTACTTCATTCCGCAATTTGCCACCGCGACTGGCGCGAAAGGCAAGGTTGATGCCGGTCCCGTGCTTACACCCGGCAAGCTCTTCGAATGGTCTCTAGTCTATGATCCTGCCGGGAACAGCGGAAACGGAGAAATACGTGTCACTCTTGGCGCGGAGTCCGTGACACTTGCCCTGAAGCCTGGTCAAAAGAGCCAAGGCGCCACGCTTGATCGCTTCGGTTTGTTCACGTCCCAGGCCGGCGGGCAGATGGTGAAGATTTATCTCGATGACCTGCAATATAGCACTGGTCAGTAGCAACGGCATGCGCAGCTCTCCAGCGAAACCCTGCGACCGATGAGGGCAACCGCATTGGCGCCCGTCTCACTGCCAACGGTGATGAGGAACTCAGCGGTGTTCACGGCTTTGATCCGACTTACACCTTCGCCGGCCGGAAAGTGGTCTGGCCGCCGTCTGCGTATGCAAATCAGCATGTCCTCGTCCGTAAAGAAGAAGAGCTGATCTGTGCCTCGCTTGCGGAACAGCCATAAGAGAATCAAAGCACCCCGGGACGGGCAAAAGACCGCATTTGGGATTGCTTTGAGCATGTGATTCAAGTGGACTGTCTGACGCTCCCCCCGCAATGAATTTCAACCGTGTACGCCTCCGGCCATTTCTCCTGTGTTTTGGCGTTGCCATCACGGGCATGGTGGCGTGGTGGGCAGCACGTCCGGGCGGGGTGAAAGTGCTGACTGCGCAGCCAGCAAAGCAACCGCTGGCAAGCGTGGTGGCGGCCGGTGAATCGGGTGCGGCAAAATCCAAGGCAGGCACACTGCCGCGCGGACCTGCTTCAGTGCCGGAGTTTGTTAGGCCGGTTTCCTTGAGCACCTTTGAGCAGCGCTTGTTACTGGGGGCCACGCTGTTGGAGAAGCGTCGTGTTGATGCCCGGGCGGATGAACTCGCGCGCGAAGTGCGGCTGTGGCGCACCGATTTCAAGTATCCGATGATTCGTGAGGAGATCTGGCTGCGGGCGGATGAACAGGGCAGGCAGCAGCCGGTGCGGCGTGAATTTTCAGTGGCGGATCATGCCATGGTGAAGTTTCCCGCTGACGTGACGGAGTCGCAAATCGCGGATTGGGCAAAGCGGAATGAATTCCATGTGCGGCATCGCCTGCAGACGACGCCCGTGCGGCTGATCGCGATGGCGAATGGTACACTGGACAGTGCAGGAACGATCATGGCGGCGTTTCGGAAAGCCTTTCCCCAGGCATCGCAAGCCAGCGCTGCGACGGCGGAGCGGGACTACCTGGTCTTTCCCACGCTGTTTCCAGATGACACGAGTTTTGCCCAGCTTTGGGGCATGCACAACACGGGTCAGACGGGCGGCATCGCCGATGCGGACATCGACGCGCCCGAGGCCTGGGACATCAGCACCGGTTCACGCGAGGTGCTGGTGGGTGTGATCGACACGGGAGTGGACCGCACGCATCCCGACCTGGCGGCGAACATGTGGCAGAATCCGAACGAGATCTCCGGCAACGGCATCGATGATGATCACAACGGTTTTGTCGATGATGTGAATGGCTGGGATTTTTTTGCCAATGACAACAATCCGGCGGATGAGAGCAATCACGGCACGCATTGCTCGGGCACGATTGGCGGCGTGGGAAACAATCTCAACGGCGTGACCGGCGTGTGCTGGCAGGTCTCCATCGTGGGCATCCGGTTCCTTGGGCCGAGCGGCGGCAGCACGTCGGACGCCATCGAGTGCGTGAACTACGCCACGGGGCTGGGTGTGGACCTGACGTCAAACTCCTGGGGCGGAGGCGGTTCCAGCGCCCTGCTGGAGGCGGCAATCGCCAGTGCCGGAACGGCGAACCAACTATTCATCACCGCCGCCGGCAATGACAGTTCGAACACGGATGTGACGCCGCAGTATCCGGCGGGCTACCTGCTGGATAACATCATCTCTGTCGCTTCCAGTACGGATCGTGATGCACGCTCAAGTTTTTCAAACTATGGCGCGACGTCGGTGGATCTGGCGGCACCTGGCTCGTCGGTTTACAGCACGATCATCAGTGGCAGTTATTCGAGTTTCAGCGGCACGTCGATGGCCACGCCGCATGTTTCCGGGGCGGTGGCGCTGCTGAAGAGTATTGCCCCGACCCTGACGGCTGTAGAGATCAAGGCGCAACTGCTTGAGTCCGTCGATGCGCTGCCCGCTTTTGCGACGACGACGGTATCGGGGGGGCGTCTTAATGTGGCGCGACTCATCGAGCAGGCCTCGGGTGCGCATCCGGTCGTGAGTGTGACGACCATTGAAGAGCAGCCCGGTGGCAATGGCGATGGCATCTACAATCCGGGCGAGACGCTGGCTCTGCGCTTCACCGTCGTGAATCGCGGCAATGACGCGGCGCAGAATGTCACGGCAACATTGTCGAGCAGCGCTGCCAGTTCGCGATTCTCAATCCGGCAGGGCAGCGTGAATGTGGGAACGCTGGCACCGGGTGAGAGTGTGGCACCGCCGGTGGGATTTCTCGTTCAATCACAGGCGGCCACGCCCACGCCGTATGCGGAGGAGTTCATCATCACGCTGCACTACGGGACACCGGAAGAGACGACAGCGCATCGTGTCACCCTTTACCTGCACATTTCTTCACGCATCCAGGGCCGCATCACGGATGCAGGCAGTGCCGCGCCGATTCAGGGAGCCACGATCCAATTTGCCGGACCATCCATTTTCACGACCACAAGCGGAGGCGATGGCTCATATGCCATGACGGTGACGGATGGCGTTTACAGCATCACTGCGGCGGCTCCCGGTTATGTGACGAGTTCCCCGACGCTGATCACGACACCACCCGGACGCAATGACGTGGACTTTAGATTGGGCGTGCCGCAGCTCAGTCTCACGCCTTCAGCGGTGACTGAGAATGTGAATTCAGGGCGCTCAATCAGCCGGGCGGTGGAGATGCGGAATTCAGGCACAGCACCGCTCAGGTGGAGTTTGCAGCGGTTGAATGGTCACGCGACGGGCAGTGCGGCGACGAGACTTTTCACCCTGCCCGCAGCGTCCGTCATCGAGCAGCCGGAGTTGCAGGATGGCGGTCCGCGCGCGGTTTTTAAAACCAGTCAGATAATGGAAGTGCCGGCGCTGGAGGCCGCGCTTGGATCACTCGATGGAATGATCATCGGAGCGGTGAGCACGGACTGGGATCGCACGGTGCTGCTGGGTGATCTGATGGCCCGCGGAGCTCAGGTGGTGACACTCACTCTGCCACTGACTGCTGCGGCCCTGGATGGCGTGGATGCGGTGATCGTGGATGACGCCATCGCTGACTTCACCAGTTTGGACATGAGCCGGCTGCGTCAGCGGATCAGCGCGGGTGCGGGGGTGCTGTGTGAGGCGGACAACTCGACTTCGATTTCCATGATCAACCAATTGTTCGCCAGCACCGGCATCACGGTGGTGTCCGACGGGTTTCGTGATTTGACCCTGACCGACATCCGCAGCCATCCGATGACGGTGGGGGTGACCACGCTGCAGGAAGTCGCGATTGGCACTTCGGCGACGCTCAGTGGCACTGCGCAACCTCTGGTCATGGACCCTAATGGGCGCGCCCATGCGGCGGTGACGTCGCTGGGCATGGGTGTGCTGGTTTTTGTCGGCAATGAAATCTCGGATGATTCGAACTACGTCACGGGGGATGCGCGACGCTTTGCCAATCAAATCGTGGAGGGACTCATGGCGCGTCCGGGTTGGCTGAGCGCCACGCCATCAGCGGGCATTCTTGTGCCGGGAGCCACGCAGTCGCTGACGCTTGGCATGCGCTCGGAGGGACTGACGGCGGGCACTTACGAGGCCACGGTGCTCTTCACCACCAACATCCCGGGTGAGCCTGAATCCAGGCTGCCTGTGACCATGCATGTGGTCGACTCGCCGCAGCTTTCACTCAGCCGCGGCGCGCTTGCTTTTGGATCGGTGGTTCAGGGAGTGGCGGCGCAGCAGGAGATCACGATTCAGAGCATTGGCACGCTGCCTTTGAATGTCTCAAGCCTACGGTTTCAGGGCCGTGACGCAGCGTACTTCAGTCTTGCCGGACCGACCGCGTTTCAGCTTGGCCTTGGTATGCAGCAGACGCTGAGTGTGAGCTTTGCCACCAATGCTCCCGTGCGCGAGCATTCGGCAGAACTGGTGATCGAAAGTGATGATCCGACCTCGCCCTCGGTGATCGTGCCGGTCACAGCTGCCCGGCAATTGGCGCCAGACATCGCGGTGTCGCCCGCTGCGCCGTTCATGGCCTTGAGCCAGGGTGAAACAGGTTTCCTGTCGGTGACGCTTGAGAACAAGGGTCTTGGTCCGCTGGACTGGCAGGCTGCGCTGGGGGACACCGGTGGCGGCAGTCCCGCCTGGGCCAGCGTTTTGGGAGTCGCTGGCCGGATCAATGCCAAAACGAATGGCCAGACACGCATTCAGTTCAACACGGGCCTGCTGTCGCCGGGCGATTACACAGCTGTGCTGCACATCACGTCACAAGATCCCGACACACCGGATGTGGCGCTGACGGTGACGTTGCGTGTGAAGGCCGCAGTGCGTCCCCAGTTCACGCAGACGGCAGCATTTATCGATACCATCCTGGGTTCACGCCGTCAGATCGCCCTGCCGATACAGAACATCGGTGCGGCGAGCCTGGTGCTCTCCAGCAAGCTGTCGCTTTCGACCTCTTTCGTCTGCCTGAGCCCGATGCCATTGACGATTCCGGGCGGTGAAACACGCAGTCTGCTGTTTGAGTTTCGTCCCGTGAAATCGGGGGCTGTCGCGGGCAGCGTGCTGTTTGGGGCCAATGTGCCCGGCAAGTATCTCTTCTTCACTCTGAGCGGCAGAGGCATTCGCGGACCGGTGCTGCAGCTCACGCCGGCCAGCATTGCCTCCAGCACGCCTCCGGGAGCAAATCATTCCCGCACCATCACCCTGACCAATGCAGGTGATCTTCCGCTGACCTGGATGCCCAGCGTGGAGTATGATGGTTCCTGGCTGACACTCACCCATCCGGGCGGCACGCTGGCCCCCGGCCAGAGCCGGGTCATGCAGCTCGGGATCAACACCACCAACCTGCCTGCTGGCGGCCACAAAGCACTGGTGCGTCTAACCAATAACGACAATGCACGGCCGCGGGTGGCGGTTCCGGTAAGCATCCAGGTGAGCCGCGCCGGGGCCCTGGCATTGACGCCATCCAATCCGCACTTTGATGAAGCCTGGGCGAACCGTGTGGAGACATCATCGTTTGTTTGCGAGAACACGGGCAACGCGCCGGTGCAGGTGATCTCCATCACCAGTTCGAGCAGCCGCCTGATTCTTCCGACGGTGTCCTGGCCTTTCACGCTTGATCCGGGCGCCCGGAGAACGGTGGGCTTCTTTCTCAGTTCCAATGTTACGGGCGATTTCAACGACCGTCTCACGCTCAAGACCTCGTTGAGCAAACCTGAAGTCATCCTGCCGGTGACCTCAAAAGTCGTGCGGCCTCCGGTGCTTGCCATCACGCCCGGTCTTTTGGACGAGGAACTCGAGCCTGGAGAAAGCTTGACACGTGATCTCACCATCACCAACAGCGGGCAGGTGGCGCTGACCTGGACCAACAGCCTGCGCGATGTCACCGGCACCCCGCCTTCATGGATCACGCCGATGAAAACCTCCGGCACCACCACGCCGGGCGGCAGTTCCACCGTCGGCATCATGCTCGATACCGCAGGTCTTTCTGCGGGCAGGCAAACGGCGACATTGCGCTTCAGCAGCAATGCGCTCAGTCGCAGCCAGATGGATGTGCCGGTCACCTTCCGCGTGGCCTCGGCGGCTGTGCTGCGTCATGTGCCTGCATTGGTTGCCTTTCCAGTGACCTACACCCAGGCCACCAGCTCGCTGAATTGTACGCTCAGCAATCCTGGGAACCTGCCGCTGGTCATCACGGAGATCAGCAGCAGTGAGGCGGTCTTTACGATAACGGGCATCAGCCTGCCTCTGACCCTCAATCCCGGCGCAAGCACGGTGATGACCGTGAGCTTCTCTCCCACCGAAGCTCGTGATCACAGCGCCAGTCTCACTTTGAAAACAAATGCGCGCAGCGTTCCGGAGAGAGTCATCCCGCTGAGTGGCCGCGCGGTGATCGCTCCACACATCACGGTGGAACCAGCCGCACTCAGGCTCACGGTGGAGCCCGGCGTGCCGCTGACAGACACGCTGACACTTTCCAATTCAGGCGGGGCACCCCTGCAATGGACGGCTGCCCGCTCGGGTGCCATCGCCACCATGACCAGCCTGAGCAGCAGTTCGGGCACCGCGGCACCGGCAGACAGCCGCCTGCTTACCCTGACGGTCAGCAGCACATTTTCGACTCCGGCCGGAGCTTCCACAGGCCAGATCACCTTCACCAGCAATGACCCGGCACAACCAAGTCTTGTCGTGCCGGTCACCATCACGGTCGTGCCGCGTCCGCGCCTTGCGGTCACGCCTACTCCGCTGAGTTTTGCCGACACCTTCACCGGCTCCACGGCTCAGTTGCAGATCCTGCTGCGCAATGATGGCAACGCCCCGCTGAACCTCACCGGCATCACCAGTGACAGCGCACCGTTTGATACTGTGCCGGTCACTTTTCCCATGGCGCTGGCCGCCGGATCTTCGCGAGCGGTGACCGTGCGCTTCCGGCCGGATGCCGCGGCCTCCTTCACCGGCCGGATGAGTTTCAGTACCGATCCTGTCCTGCCCGCCGCGGTGGCTTTGAACGTTTCAGGCCGTGGCATCACGCCGCCGGTTTTGCGCGTGGACCCGGCGGCGGGCATAACATTGAGTTTGGAAAAAGGACGCACTGGCAGCCGTCCGTTGACAATCAGCAACGACGGCGGTTCCGCCCTGAACTGGCAGGCCGCCATCACGCAGAGCAGCACGGGCGGTGGAACGCTGCAAAACGTGCTGGACCGCGTGAATGATCATCATGCCGCGCTGACCGCATTGATTCCGGATCTCTATTCATTCACCGAGGGGGTCACAGGCAGCTCCATCACCGATGGCAGCAATGACATGTATGACGGTGGCAACTACCTGGATACAAGCCTGGGCAGCGGGCTGGTTTATTCAAACAACGCCGTCATCACCAGCGCATCGGTGGGTGCGGGTGGCAGTTATTTCACCTGCAAGCAAAACGGCCTGTTTGTGTTTGCGGCGGACATGAAGGGCGTCACCAGTTTCTCCGTGCGCGGCAATCTGGGCGCAGACGGTTCCGGCGTCACGAACGGCGCCGTGTTCACGCGTTCGGTCGGGGGCATCACTTACAAGGGTTTTTTCAAAGGCGTGTCAGGAGCATATGATCCCTCGGTCAACCATCTCATCATTGTCGAGGACAGGCCCGGCGTGTCCCACACCTACAGCACCGACACCGATGACGACGCCCACAGCACCAGCGGCCTTTCGGGTAGTGTTCGCTTGTATTACATTTTGTTCGCCAGACAAAACGGTGCCCAGGTGTCCGAGGCGCTTGCCGGCAGCATCATGGACGCATTCCTGCGGGACATGGCCCTGCCTGCCGGCACGGCGTGGGTCAGTGTCAGTCCGGCCTCCGGCACCACGGCAGAGGCAGCCAGTTCCAGCGCCAGTGTGCAGATCGATACACGCCCGCTGCCAGTTGGCACATACAGCGCCACGGTTCGCGTGGCCAGCAATGCGCCCGCGTCCGGCACCGTCGACATCCCGCTTAGTCTGGAAGTGACCGAGGCGGAGCTCGATGCCACACCGGCTGCGATTTCCGCACTGCAGCTCACCGAATCCGGCAGCGTGCAGAGCGAACTCAGAATCACGGCCCGCGCAGGTGCCAGTCCGGCATGGACAGCCATCCCGACGGTGCCCTGGATCACCCTTTCCAAATCCAGTGGCAATGGCAGTGACAACCTCACGCTGACCTACAGCCGCGCTCTCATTCCAGGCTTTTATCAGGGTGCGGTGAACATCCAATTCAACGGCATCACACTGCCCGTGTCCGTCAGCCTCACCGTCCGTGCGCCGAACTTCAGCCAGCTCCTGACCGACTATCGCCAGCAGCGGCTGCTCGGGATCATACGCGGCACAGGCGGCGAACCTTCGCTGCTCGCGAGTGTGAACGCGACAACGCTGCAGGCCGGAAGCCTGCTGCTCCTGCCGACAGACATCACGGACGCTGATCTCACCACGGATGGCCGCCGGCTTTATGCCATCAGCTTCGCGGGCAAAAACATCAGCCAGGTGGACCTGGACACATTCACCCTCGCCAGCACCAAAACCATCCCTGCGGGACTCGATGCAGGATCGTATCAATACCATGTTGGAACCGGCCGCCCCGGACTCGTTTATTACACGGATGCCGCGACGAATCCTGCGCTGCATGTCTTCAACTATGATGCCGGCATCGACCTGCAAAGCTTTGTTCTCAACTCCGGAGCGGGTATCGGTGACTTTGTGACCACACCCGATGGCGGCACGATTTACGCGCGGTCACAGACCGGCTGGGCAACCGGTGGCAGCTCGCTTCTGGCCCGTCTCAACAGCGCGGCGGACACGCTGAGCCAGGCCGCGCTCAGCACGGCCACATTCACCCAGGATCTTCAGGCGGCGCCGGTGTTTTACAGTGCCAATCGCGATGCCGTGATCACCAAAGACTCGCGCTTCAACACCGCACTCACCACACGACAACTGTTGGTTGGGCGAAACGTCATCGCCTCATCCGCTTATGGTCACGCGCTCGTCAGCGGCGGCAGTGTGATCGATGGGATCACCGGCGCGGAGCTGCAGACGCTGCCGGTTGCCGTGACGGTCGCGGCCTTCACCAGTGATCAGACGGCGCTCGTTTACCTGAACAACAGCACCCAGCGTCTCGGGCGTGTTGCCGTTCCCACTCTGCCGCCGGCCGCGGTCACGCCGCTGATTGCCGATGGCGGCACCGTGACGGCGGCTCCCCCGGCGCTGAGCTGGACCGGAAGCCCGCTTTCCGCCAGTTACGATGTGTTCATGGGTACCGATGCCGCAGCCACCGATGCCGCCACGAACAGCACGGCAGGCATCTTTCTTGGCAACACGCCCGGGGTCAGCTACTCGTTGAGTGGGACCAACTTTAAGTTAGGTCAGTCCTACTACTGGCGCGTCGACACGCGGAACTTTGACGGTAGCACGGTCAAAGGAGCGTTGTGGAGTTTCCGCATCCCGCCCGTGGCCGTGGCTCCCGCCAGCTTGTCGATGGCCACGGTGCCCGGCAGCACCGCCATTCTGAGCACCACGTTTAACATCACCGCCGCCGCGGGAAACACGCCCTGGACACTTTCTGACAATGCCGCCTGGCTCAGCGTGGATACGCCAGCCGGGGTTGGTCCTGCGACAGTGACAGCTTTCTTCAATCCCGGCGGTCTGGCAGCCGGAAGTCAACAGGCGCTGATCACGCTGAACTCGGAGAATGACACCGTCACCGTGCCCGTCACTTTCCGCCTGCTGGGGACACTGAACATCGTCAAACTGGAGGCCGATCCCAGCCTGCCATTCGTCTATGCGCTGCACCGTGATCTTGCCAGCCCGTATGATGGCTGGCTGCTTTGGATCGACCCTGTCACCGCGCGTGTTGAACAGGCGGTTCTGACTGGGGCGGATGCCGTCGACTTCACGGTTCACGGCACCGATGACAGGCTTTACGCCCTAACCAATGGTGGAACACGAGTTGTCGCCGTGCAGCGCCAGCAGTCGCGGCAGGTGACCGGCAGCTGGAGCCTCAGCAGTGCGGCGGTGGCAATCCACAACGGACCGGTGGGGCGTCTCGTCGCGCGCAGTGCGGCGAATGTGATCCAGATGCTCAACTCCAGCACGGGTGGCGCTGTCGGCTCCGCTGTCACCCTGCCACCATGCATCACGCGCACGCCCGGCAGCGGGGCCTATCTGTACGCGGCGGTGCAGCAGAATTTTAGCGTCACGGGAATCGCCAAATATGCGCTTGGCTCCAGCGGCATTGTCTACAGCACGGCATCGTATTGGAATGGATTGCTTGGCACCAACTTCGTTGTTTCCGGGGATGGCAGCCGCGCCTTTTACAATTTGAAAGCTTACTCAACGACGAACTTCACGGAGATCTCCAGCATGAGCGCGGGCATTGTCGCCTCCTCCTGGAATGGACGGATGGCATTTTCCAACTCGAAGAGCTACGCCATTTCATCTGCACCTCTGGAGACCGGAACACTGCCTGTCACCACCACCTTCATGGCGGCCACCGCCAGCAACTCCCGCCTCGTGCTTTATGATCCCGTGAACCGGGCGCTCAGTTCGATTGATCCGGGGACGCTGATGGTGTCCCCCGGTTTGTTTGATTTCGGCCAGGTCCTGATCAATGGCACTGCCAGCACGAGCTTCACCGTGAGCAACCTTTCCAGCCAGGATGTGAATGTCACGCTGAGCTTCTCCAATCCTGATGTAAGCGGACCGACCACGCCCGTGAGCATCAATGCCGGCCAGTCAGCGCAGATGGCGATCACTTGGGTTCCGACGGCGGCGGGTCAGTTCACGCGCACGATCAATTTCATGGTGTCTGGCCAGCCTCAATTCACCCGTCCGATTCAAGTCACCGCTCAGGCTGTCTCTGAGATCACGAGACTGACGGTGGACTTCAGCATTGGCGCACCCGCTGATGGTGCTCAGGGCAGTTCGGCCAGCTACACCGAAGACGGACTGCTTCTCAGCACACCGAACCAGATCCTGCGCGTCGGAGCCAATCACTCGAATCGCCCAAATAACAGCACACCTCATATCGCTCCACTTTCCTTGCAGAAGCCGCTGAGCATTCGTCGTGCTGATGGCGGGGTGTTCCATCTTCATTCCGTGGATCTCGCGGAATACAGCACGGTGTTTCCGCAGCCAATGACCATCAGTTTTACCGGAATGAAGAGCAGCGGCCTCACGGTCACCACGAGTTTCACGATTGACGGGGTCATTGATGGCACCGGCCCGCTGGCCGACTTCCAGACCTTTGCTTTTCCCTCCACTTTCCGCGACCTCGTGTCAGCTCAGGTCACCGTCGATGTCTATGCCATGGACAATCTGGTGTTTGAAAATGCCTCCACCGGCCCGGCTTCTGCCGCCGTGAGCAGCGCCAGCGCCGGAGCAGCCACGCTCGATCTCGATGCTGATGGCGCGCCGGATGTCTGGATCACCGGAGCCGGTGTCAGCGCGATAGACGTCAGGCTCACCACGCATGACTTCACCTACACACGCCGCGCGGGATTGTCTGATGCTGCAGTGATTCTCCAGGGAAGCCGGGATGGCATGACCTGGAGCGGGCTCACTCAGGGTCTTGATTACACCGTGGAGAGCGTGATCGCGGATGAAGAACGGAATCGCGAGAAGGTCCGCCTCAGCATCCCGACAGCCTCCGACATCCCCTGGCAGTTCCGCCTGATCAGCGCGCCTTAGCCGCCCTGCACCGGCGGCATGATCGCCACTTCGCAGTTCTCGTGCAGGGGTGCATCCCGTTTCACATACGTCTGATCCACGGCGATCAGCAGGCTGCTGTCCCACTCGCCCAGGCGTGGCCAGCGCTGGTAGATCTGCTCCAGCAGTTGGCTCACGTTTGCTCCGGCAGAGCAGGTCCACGTCATCTCATCGAGCCCGGTGATGTCGCGCAGCAGTGAAAAGAAAAGCAGTCGTACTTTCATGGTTTTAAAATCCCAATGCATGGCAGGTTTCGAAAACGTCCCTGATAGTCCATACCATAGCCGACCACGAACTCGTCGGCGATCTCAAATCCACAATAGTCCAGCGGACAGTCGTGATTGCGCGGGCGCTTTTTATCGAGCAGCACCGCGGTGCGCAGTGAGGCGGGGCTCTCGGCGAGCAGCCGTTCCCGCAGGGCGGACAGAGTCAGCCCCGTGTCCAGGATGTCATCGAGCAGCAGCACATCTTCACCGGCGAAACGGACGCCGGCAGGCCACTGGATCTGCACCTGCCCGCTCGACTCGAGCCCGCCGTGGTAACTGCTTGCGCCCAGAGTGACGAGCCGGATCGGCAGATCGATCTGCCGCAGTAGGTCTGAAACAAAGAACAGCGCGCCATCCATCAGCACCACCACGGTGAGGACTTTCCCGGCGTAGTCGGACCCGATCTGCGTTGCCATCGCTGAGACGCGGTCATGAATTTGATCCGCACTGAGCAGCACGCGGTTGAGATCGCTTAAAATTCCGGTGAGAGGGGCCATGACAAGATTGGTGGCATTAAAGGCCAAACTTGTGATTGCCGCAATGCCATGACGGTGTTTCCTAACTTTGTTATGATCGACTTTCCTTCCCTTACTCTTCACGACCTGCGTGTGAGCTACGATCTCGATAGTCTTGTTGAGGAAACTGCTCCCGCAGATCCATACGTGCTGTTTCAGAATTGGCTGCACGATGCGCTCACTCATCAATTGCCGGAGCCAAACGCCATGACTCTCGCCACCATCGGACTCGATGGCGCCCCGTCGGCACGCACCGTGCTCCTCAAGGGCGTGGATCAGCTCGGCTTTCATTTCTACACCAACTACGAGAGCCGCAAGGGGAGGGAGATCGCCGCCAATCCGAATGCCAGTTCCATCTTCCTTTGGACCCAGCGGCATCATCAGGTGAGCATTCGCGGCACGCTCAGCAAACTCCCGGAGGCGGAGGTTGAGCGCTACTTCGCCAGCCGTCC